>JAVXWV010000397.1:0-8912 GCA_032230775.1 Mycobacterium sp.
GCGACAGCGGCAGGTCTTCGTCGATCCTGACCAGCGAGGTTTCCGAAACGGTGCCGTACTGCGCGAAGGTGCCCAGCAGGGATGCGGCACCGACGTCTTTCCCCCGGGCATGTCGCCGGTACGTGCCGTCGACTTGGGTTCCCGCCAACATGAGCGCGCCAAGGTCACACAGGTTCTGGTGTCCGGTCGCACACCAGCGGCAGCGTCCACATGCCGGCAGGAAGGATGCCACGACGTGGTCACCAGCTTTCAGGTCACGCACACCGGGTCCGACCTCCTGCACGATGCCCGCGCCCTCGTGTCCGCCGATGATGGGCATCGGCACCCCGGCAAGGTCGCCGGTGCGGACGTGGTGATCGGAATGGCACAGGCCGGTGGCCTCGAAGGACACCAGCACCTCGCCGTCCTGTGGACCGTCGAGATCGACCTCCTCGACACTCCATTCCTCATTGACATCCCACAACACGGCGGCGTTCATCTTCATGGCCTGCACCCTAGGACGACTCAACCTGCCGCGGACGCGATTCGCCGAGCCGTCAGTTGGGTGAGGCCAATATCGCTTGCAGCGCGAAGCGGCCGGATTCTTCGTCGACCATCTCCATCGCGATGCGGCGTGCCCGGACCGCGGCGCGGTCCGCTTTCACGTTGATGTCGCGGCGGGACGAAGTCGCCTCGCCGAGGCCGCGTTGCACCGTCTCCAACACCGTCGCATCCCGCATCGCCCAGTCGTGAAACATCGTGCGGAGAAACTCGCCTGCGCCGTCATTGTCGGTCGCATAGTTGCGAGCCATCTGCAGAAAGATGTGGGTCGCTGTGGGAGATTCAGGCGTGAAGCCCTGTATTCGCAGCAGCTGGGGCGCCGGGCCGTCATCGGGTTCGATGACGTACCGCTGGACATGCAGCGCCGGCGAAACAAACGTCCCCTCTTCGCGCCGGATGGCGCGCGTGTCGGCGGGTAGGCCGGTGGCTTCGGCCTCCCAGGCAGCGAGCCGGCTGGGAGGTGTCTCCCGGGAGTAGGAGACCGACCGCTCGGATACTTCGACCTCATCGAGCGGCGGGAGTACCTGGATATCGGGCGGCACTGCCTCCGGGTGCATAAGGAAGACGTCCGTGAGGTCGAGGTAATGCTCGTGCAGGAGAAGGTAGTTGGCATCGACGCGCAGCACCTCGTGAGTGCTCGCCAATCCCGCTCCATCGCCGTACCACGGCACTCGGGGCGGTGGACGCAGCCCCGCCGCTCCACGATCACCGAACCAGATCCAGACGAACGGCGGCTGCTCATGCACGGGGTAGGCGCGCACCCGGGCGCCGGGCGGGAGGTTCTCCTGCGACGGGACGCTCACCAGGCAGCCGTCGGGATCATAGGCGAAGCCGTGGTAGCCGCACACGACACGATCGCCGTCGCGACGCCCGGCCGACAACGGGTAGGCCCGGTGTATGCATCGGTCCTCCATCGCCGCGATTTCACCGGAGGCGCGGCGGTACATCACCACGGGTCTGTCGAGCAGTCGACGCGACAACAAACCCTGGCCGACCTCGTCGCTCATCGCGGCCACATACCAGCAGTTGTAAGGGTAGTTGGGTCTCATAGGTCCAGCACCAGCCTTTCCGAGCGGGAGCGTGACACGCAGATCATGATGGTTTCGTTCCTGGCCTTCTCGGCCTCGCTCAACACGGAGTCGCGGTGTTCGGGTTCGCCCTCGAGCACGTCGCATTCGCACGTGCCACAGACACCTTCCATACACGACCCGAGCACGTCGACGCCCACTTCCTCTGCCGCCTCGTAGATCGATTTATCCTGCGGCACAGTAAGAACCACGCCGGTTCGTTGGCATTCCACCTCGAATGACTGCAGTGCATCCGGCGACGGCTCCTCGATCGCCTTGGCCGAGAACCGTTCCACATGCAGACTGTCACCGGGCCAGTGACTGCACGCCTCCTCGATTGCCTGCAACAGACCCTCTGGTCCGCAGCAGTACACGAGCGTGTTCTCCTGCGCCACTTCGAGCAGCGCCGCAAGGTTCGTCCGGAACCCGTCCGCCTGCTCGTCGTGTGCGCAGATGGTCACGCGCTCGCCGTGGCGCCTCAACGTGTCGATGAAGGCCATCGACGCCCGTGTCCGCCCGCCGTAGAGCAGGCGCCAGTCGGCGCCGGTGGCCTCGGCCGCTTCGATCATCGGGAGCATCGGCGTGATGCCGATGCCGCCGGCGACGAACTGATAGCGCGGTGAACTCACCAGAGGAAAATGATTGCGCGGACCACGGACTCGGATCGCGGTGCCCTCGTGGAGCTTGTCGTGGACGAACTGGGAACCGCCGCGGCTGTTTGGATCGAGAAGGACGCCAACACGCCATTCGGAACGATTGGCCGTTTCGCCGCACAGGGAATACTGGCGCACCAGCGAAGGTGTCATCACAAGGTCGATGTGCGCGCCGGGCGTCCACTCCGGCAAGTCTGCGCCCTCGGGATCGGCGAGCGTCAAAGTGACCACACCGTCGGCGGATACCTCCCGTCGCCGTACCTCGAGGTCGACCTCGACTTCCCGGTAGGCGGCCCTGTTGCGGGTCGGCTGCTCGATTGTGGTCACGATGTCCTCTGTTCTTCGCGCAAGCGGCTCATCGACGTTCTCTGTTCTTCGCGCAAGCGGCTCATCTACGTTCTCCGCACAGGAATCGAGTTGTATTGGTTGAGGAATAGCGCCCGCACCCGCGTTGGTTCGCCGTCCAACGCAAGGTCGGGGAATCGCTCAATCGTCTTCTGGATCCACAGCTTCAGCTCCAGGCGAGCGAGATTGGCTCCCAGGCAGAAGTGCTTGCCCCGGCCGCCGAATGCCTGGTGCTGGTCCAAGCCCGCGCGGGTGATGTCGAACTTGTGCGGATTCTCAAAGACGCTTTCGTCGCGGTTGGACGCGAGGTACCAGAGCAGAACCCGGTCGTTCTCCTTGATCGTCTGCCCGTGCATCTCGACGTCGTTGTTGGCTGCGCGCGCCATGAACGCGAACGGGGGGAAGCACCGCAACGCCTCCTCGACGGCGGCTTCGATCAACTCCGGACGCTCACGAAGCAGGGCAAGCTGCTCGGGATCCTGCAGCAGGGCAAGCATCGTCGCGCTGTAGGTCGCCCGGGTCGAGTCATTGCCGGCAGACATCAGCAAGGTGAAGAACGTCGCGAGTTCCAGCTCGTTGAGCTTCTCGCCGTCCACCTCGGCGTTCATCAAGGCGGTGATCAAGTCGTCGCGCGGCTCCGTGCGGCGCTTGTCCATTTCCGCGTTCATGTAGGTGACGATCTCCTCCACGATTGCCTGGGTGTCGGTCCACTGCTCGCGGATCGCCGGGTCTTCGAACGCGGTGAACACGTTGGTCCAGTGCACCAGCGTGGCGTCGTCCTCCGGCGGGGTGCCAAGCATCGAGCCGATCACCCGCGCAGGAATCGGCCGCGCGACATCGGCCACCAGGTCGAAGCGCTCCCGATCGGCGACGCTGTCGAGAACGCGGTCGATGATCTGGCCGATCGCCCCGTCGTGTTCGGCGACGGCTTCGGGGGTGAATTCCTTGATCACCAACGCCTTGAACCGGTCGTGGCGAGGAGGATCTTGCGAGATCATTTGCAGCCGCTGCAGATCCAGCGGCACCCCGATGTCGTCGACGTTGAAGATGCCGCGGCGCTCGGAGGAGAACGTCCGGTAGTCGCGGGTGACCGCCCGCACGTCTTCGGCGCGGGTGATCGACCAGAAGCCGCCCTCGCCCGGCGCGTTCTTCTGCTCACTGAAGTGCACCGGCGCCTCGCGCTGCATCCGCGCGAACAGTTCGTATGGAGGGCCGTCATCCCACACAGCGGGGTCGGCCAAGTCGAGGCTGTCGAGGTCTTTCAGGTCCGCTGTACTCATTGAATTTCTCCTTTGCTGGCTGACCGGCACCTTGTAGCATTTACGCAGGCGAAAATATGTGGTCGAACGCGCTGGATGATTGCCAGTGTGCGCCGGACGAGTGTGCTGGTTTGGTGGAATGGCCACATCGGCCGACGTAGACTGGCAGGTGTCGAAGCCGCGCTTTGATTAGGTGATTGTGCGCTAAAAATGGTGTGCTGCAAGAGATGTCGCGCTCAGGCGGCGCTGTGCCGCCAGTCCGTCAACGTGTGAAACCCGGAGATGCCCAGCGGGAGCAGCAGCGGCGACAAGACGAGCAGCATGATCGACAGGGGTGCAAGCATGGTTTCGCTCATTTCTCCGCAATGTTGGGCGGGGTGGATTTCAACAATTTCGAGACGCAACTCTGCCTCTGCTCGAGGCAAGCTATTTTCTGTAGGTGTCGGCGTTCCGTTCGACTCAAACGCTACGGAGGCGGCTGCGGCTCGGCTACGTCCCCAACCGCACAAGTTTCGACGATCCTTTGGCTTCCGGAGCCAAGTTCCTTAGTCCACCAAACGGGTCGACTCGCCGGCGGCCGCGATCTACGGTTTGTTCGTGGTGAACCGTGACAGCAGGCAAGATGCGATTGCCAAGAACGCTGCGGTGATCACCAGTCGGCTCGGCGACAAGCTGGACGACATCACGTCCTCCGTCCAGAAATTGTTGGTCGCCGACATCTCGGAACTGCGTGGAGACGAGCAGCTGCTGCAGCTCTTGCGCGACACCGTCTCGGGAAACATCGATACGTTCTTCTCCGCGGTTCGAAACGGTATCCCCGTCGCGCGCATCGAGCCGCCGACGGCGGCACTCGAGTATGCCCGACGGTTGGCGCAGCGCGACGTGTCCGCGAATGCGTTGTCGCGCGCCTACCGGCTTGGTCACCGGGCCGCGCTCAAGTTTGTGCTCGACGAGATCCGCGCTTCGAAGCTGGAGCCGACACTGAGCCTCGATGTCTACGAGTACATGGAGACGGGCTCATTCGGCTACATCGACGAGGTATCCCAGCGGGTGGTTGCCGTCTATCAAGAGGAGCGCGAACGCTGGCTGGAGAATCGGAACACGGTACGCGCAGCGCAGGTTCGCGAGCTACTGTCAGGGGCAGAAATCGACGTCGATTCGATGACGGCGGCGATCCGCTACCCGCTGAAGCGAGTCCACCTCGCGGTCGTGCTGTGGTGCCGCGAGTCGGCCAGCGGGGACGAACTGGCACTGATGGAACGGTTCGTGAACAGATTCGCCGAATCGGTAGGTACTCGAGAGAGTTCGTTGTTCATCTCGGTCGACCGGGTGACGGCGTGGGCCTGGATTCCGGTGCCGCCCGATGCGGGGGCGAACGCGGTGGCGCAACTTCGCGACTTCGCCGCGGCGGACGGCCAATGCGTCGCGGCAGGTATTCCATTGCCAGGTGTTGACGGCTTCCGCCGGTCACACCGGCAGGCGCAGGCCGCCCATGCCGTTGCGACCGCGTCGGGCGCGACCGATCGCCAGTTCACCGCCGTCAGTGACACCGGCATCGCGCTAGCGGCGCTGCTCGCCAACAACGTCGAGGCGGCATCGGCATGGGTTCACGAAGTACTCGGACCGCTCGGCTCTCCCACGGACGGCGACAAACGGCTACGGAATACGCTGCGAACGTTCCTCGGAACGGGATCAAGCTATAAGGCGGCAGCAGAGGCACTACACCTGCATTCCAACACTGTGAAGTACCGCGTGCAGCGCGCGGTCGACCGCCGCGGCCGACCGATCGAGGACGACCGCCTGGACGTCGAAGTGGCGCTGTTGCTCTGCTATTGGTTCGACTCAGCCGTCACTCGACGAGAGCAGCCGCCGCCTGCAGATGCTTGACCGCATCGCTGACGATCGATTCGATCAGCTCGGCGCACGACGGGAGATCGTCGAGGATGCCTGCGACCTGACCGGACGCCAGCACGCCCGCGTCGGTGTTGCCTTCGACCAGCCCGGCCTTCAACAGCATCGGGGTGTTGGCCGCCATCACGACCTGCGACCAGGTCAGCTCCTTGCCGTGCCGCATCTCGAGGCCGTCGCTGACCATCGACCGCCATGTCATGCCCGACATCTTCTTGAACTTCTGCGCGTTGCGCACCGCGGCAGTGAATCCGCGGATCGGAGAGCCGCTTTCGAGCTTCTCGACCAGCCCGGTGCGCAGCACGCGGTGCGGCATCCCGTCGACGCGGGTCGACACCACGGTGCCATCGAGCGCAGCCTCCAGATACCGCTGCTTGACCGCTTCGGGCACCGTCGAATCCGACGTCAGCAGGAAACGCGTGCCCATCGCCACGCCTGCGGCGCCATAGGACAGCGCCGCAGCCAACCCGCGGCCATCGAAGAACCCGCCTGCAGCGACGACCGGAATGTCCACCGCGTCGAGCACGGACGGGAGCAACAGCGTGGTGGCGATCGGACCGGTGTGGCCGCCTCCCTCGCCACCTTGCACGATTACCGCGTCGGCGCCCCAACCGGCGACCTTCTTGGCATGCTTGGCCAGCCCGACCGACGGAATCACCACGACGCCTGCCTCTTTGAGCTTCGCGATCAGATCCGGCTTCGGCGCCAGCGCAAACGAGGCCACCTTGACGCCCTCACGGATCAGCAGGTCGATGCGGTCTCCTGCGTCGCCTGCGTCGGCGCGGATGTTGATGCCGAACGGCTTGTCCGTCGCCGCCTTGACCTTGGTGACCGCAGTCTGCAGCTCGTCCAGCGTCATCGTCGCCGACGCGAGGCTGCCGAGGCCGCCTGCGGTGGCGGGCGCCGACACCAGCCGCGCACCCGCCACCCAGCCCAGCCCGGTCTGGCCCACCGGATGCTCGATGCCGATCAGCTCCGTTAAAGGAGTGCGCAACCTAGTCATTTTGGGTCACACCCGTACTTCCTTGTCCCGCAGCGATTTCGGATCGATCATGTGGATCAGCTCCAGCTCGTGCTCAGTCGGCAGCCGAGTTGGTTCGGCCTTGTCCAGGTCGTGCACCTCGAATGAGGTGTTCTCCCGCACCTCCTCGGGCGTGATGCCGGGATGCAGCGACACCGCGCGCATCTGATGGTCGGGCCCGTTGAAGTCGAAGACGCCGAGATTGGACACCACCCGGAACACGTTGACGAACCGGAACGCCGGATTGTCGGGATCGACCTTGTCCCAGCCGATGCCCGACACCACGTCGACAGAATCGCCGAAGACCCGCTTGGAATGGTTGCCGACCCAGTAGCTGGTTGCATGGTTGATGGTGTTACCCGGCGCGCCGCGAACACCGAACATCTGTCGGGTCGGGTGCTGCAGAGGTCCGAACGCCGAAAGGTTCTGGTTGCCGTAGCGGTCAATCTGGTTGGCGCCCATGACGACGTGGCGTCGGCCCCAGGCCAGCGTCTCGAACACGCGCCCGAACGGCATCCAGCCCTCGATTGCGCCGACGACGCCGATGGCGGGGGTATCGGCCAGCAATCGGGCCTCCCCGTCCGTCAGCAGGATGTCGGGCGAGAAGGTCAGTCGCGCGAGTCGGGCCCCGATCGACACCATGGTCGCCATCGGGCTGACCATGATCTCGCCCGCGTCGCGAAACAGTTCGGCGCATGCGACAGAGCACACTTCGGCACGGGTCACGGAAATCACGAGGACGCCTCCTCTTTGAACTCGCGCACCGCGGCCTGATAGTCGGCCTCGCTGCCGGACAGATACGTCTGGACGAACTGCTGCCATGTCTCGTCGGACGCGGCGGCTTCGGCATAGTGCCGCTGGAACTTCTCGTCGCGGCGGTAGTTCGGTTCGGCAGTCGTGAAGTGCGCGCCGTTTGGGGCCTCGACGACGGTGTCCACCATCATCCGGTTGATGAGCAGCGCCTGCGGGGGGACGGCCTTGACGAGTTCGTCGGTGGGCACCACCCGCTCGACAGAGAGGAAGCGTTTCGCGGCGGCCATCAGGAACAGGTCGTCGAAGTAGGGGTCGATGCCGGTGTAGGCCGCATTGCCCTGTACGTCACCGAGATTCATGTGCACAAAGGCGGCATCGAGATTCAGCGCAGGCATTGCAATGAGCTCCTCGAAGCCACCATCGGTGGGATACGGCGACTTCACCGTCTTGAGTTCGTCACCCCAGAACGCGCGTACGTCACTGCCAAGCCCCGCGCGGATCGGCAAAAACGGCAGCCGCTGCGCAGCGGCCTGCAACCCGCAGCGCACCATGCCCTCGTCCATCTCGCGGGCCTCGATCGCACCCTCGGTACGCGCCTTGGCGAACCACGGGTCGTAGAACGGCGGCGAGTCCAGCGACACGAAGCCGTAGTACACGCGCTTCACCTTGGCCGCCGAGCACAACAGTCCGACGTCGGGACCGCCGTAGCTGACGACCGTCAGATCCTTGACGCCGGTCCGCAGGATCGCCCGCACAAACGCCATTGGCTTGCGCCGTGATCCCCAGCCGCCGATGCCGATCGTCATGCCGTCCCGCAGTTCGGACACGGCGGCATCCAGCGTGGTCCGCTTGTCTGTCATTCTTTCCCCTTGGACGTTCCTGCGAATGCGTCGCGGTGTTCGTCCGCCACTCCAGCGAGGTTGAGCTCGAACGTAAAGCCTTGCTCCATGCGGTAACTGGAGTTAACCCGCTGCACGTCGATCAAGTTCAGCGCCTCCTTCGCGGCACGGATCACCCGAGTGTCCTTGACGGCGATGTCGCGGGCCACCCGCAGCGCCACTTCGTCCAGATCGGCGCGCGGCACCACCTCGTGCACCGACCCGAAGTGGTGCAGCGTCGCCGCGTCGACGGTGGCGGCGGTGAAGAACAGCCTGCGCATCATGTGTTGGGGCACCAGCCGCGACAGGTGGGTTGCGGCGCCGAGCGCACCGCGCTCCACCTCGGGCAGCCCGAACGTCGCATCGTCGGAAGCGACGATCACGTCGGCATTGCCGACCAAGCCGATGCCGCCGCCCACGCAGAAGCCGTTGACCGCCGCGACCACCGGCACCGCGCATTCGTACACCGCGCGGAACGCGTGGAAGCA
>JAVXWV010000417.1:0-3606 GCA_032230775.1 Mycobacterium sp.
CAGCACCAACTGGCCCTGCTTCTCACGCTCCAGCGCCGCCTCCAACTCCACGAGCGTCGCGGCATTGATCGCCTGCTTGGTCTTGCGCAGCGCCGCCACAGGCCCGGAGGCCAGTGTGGCCACCACCGTGTCCACCTCCACGTCGAGCTGGTCGGCCGGATACACCGCCGTCACCAGGCCCCACTCGTGCGCCTCCGCGGCCGGGATCCGCTCGGCCAGCAGCGCCATCCGCATGGCGCGGTGACGGCCGACCGAAGCCGCGATCAACGCCGATGCTCCACCGTCGGGCATCAACCCGATCTTCGTGAACGCCAGCATGAAAAACGCCTTCTCCGAAGCCAATACGACATCGCATGCCAATGCCAAAGACGCACCGACACCGGCCGCCGGTCCCTGCACGACCGCCACGACCGGCTGCGGGAGCTTCACGATCGACCGGACCGCGCCGTTGGCGGCGTCGAGGACGTCGGCCGGGGTGCCGCTCGCGCCGGGGTTGGCGTGGTCCTCCTCGCTGATTCCCGCACCAGAGGAAAAGCCGCGGCCTGCTCCAGCGAGCCGCACGACCTTGACTCGCGGGTCGCCCGCGGCCTTCTCCAGCGCGTCGGCGATCCCCTTGAGCATCGCCGCTGTCAGCGAGTTCAGGCTGTCCGGACGGTTCAGCGTCATAGCCAACACACCGTCGGCAAGCTCGACGGAAAGGTCGTCAATGCTGGTGTACGCGGCCGTGCGCGAGTCCGTGGTCGTCATAGAAGGCACCCTAGGTCGGGCCACATGGTTATACAAGTAAGCTATGTCGCGGTCGACTGGGCACCTGGGCTGAAGGGCGGTTAGAGCATGGCTGGACCACTGCAAGGACTGCGAGTCGTCGAACTGGCAGGCATCGGTCCTGGGCCACACGCCGCGATGCTCCTCGGTGACCTGGGGGCCGACGTCGTCCGCGTCGAGCGGCCCGGCAAGGGCCCGGGGCCTGCGACCGAACCCGGACGCGACTACCTGCTGCGCAACCGGCGATCGGTAGCGGCGAACCTGAAGAGCGAGGAGGACCGCGACCTCGTGTTGCGGTTGGTCGCCAACGCCGACGTCCTCATCGAGGGCTTCCGCCCGGGAGTCACCGAGCGCCTCGGCCTCGGTCCGCTGGACTGCGCCAAGGTGAACGAGCGGCTGATCTATGCCCGCATGACCGGCTGGGGCCAGACCGGCCCACGCAGCCAGCAGGCAGGCCATGATATCAACTACATCTCACTCAACGGTGTGTTGCACGCGATCGGCCGCGCCGACGACCGTCCCGTTCCGCCACTGAATCTGGTCGGCGACTTCGGCGGCGGCTCAATGTTTCTCGTCGTCGGCATCCTGTCTGCGCTGTGGGAGCGTGAGCGGTCCGGCAAGGGCCAGATCATCGACGCGGCCATGGTCGACGGCTCCAGCGCGCTCTCGACGATGATGTGGGCGTTCCGGGCGATGGGCCTGTGGAGCGACGACCGCGGCGTGAACATGCTCGACACCGGCGCGCCCTACTACGACACCTACACCTGCGCCGACGGTCGCTTCGTCGCCGTCGGCGCCATCGAACCGCAGTTCTACGCCGAACTGCTGGCCAAGCTGGGCCTGGATGCTGCCGACCTGCCGGACCAAAACGATGTCAGCCGCTGGCCCGAACTACGCGCCACGCTGACCGAGGTGTTCGCGTCGCAGGATCGCGATCACTGGGCGAAGGTGTTCGCCGACAGCGATGCTTGCTGCACGCCGGTGCTGTCGTTCGGCGAGGTCGAATCGGAGCCGCACAACACCGAGCGCGACACCTTCTATCGCGAGAACGAATACCTGTTTCCCGCACCGGCGCCGCGGTTTTCGCGCACTGTGCCATCCAAGCCGAGGCCGCCGGGAGTGCCCGGCGCCGACACCGAAGCCGTCCTGCGCGACTGGGAATAGGCAGGGTTTCTTAAACGAAAGGAACACATTAAGTGGAGATCAAAGACGCCGTAGCGGTCGTCACCGGCTGTGCGTCGGGCCTAGGCCTTGCGACAACGAAGCGACTGCTCGACGCGGGTGCTCAGGTGGTGGTTCTGGACATCAGGGGTAAGGAGGCCGTCGACGAGCTAGGCGACCGCGCCGTCTTCGCCGAAACCGATGTCACAGACGAAGCCGCGGTAACCGCCGCGCTGGACGCTGCGGAGAAGCTCGGTCCCGTCCGCATCGCGGTGAACTGTGCAGGCACCGGCAATGCGATGAAGACATTGAGCAAGGACGGTCCGTTCCCGCTGAACGCCTTCCGGAAGATCGTCGAGATCAACCTGATCGGCACGTTTAACGTGATCCGGCTCGCCGCCGAGCGGATGGCCAAGACCGAGCCGATCGGCGGGGAGCGCGGCGTCATCGTCAACACCGCCTCGGTTGCGGCCTTCGACGGTCAGGTCGGCCAGGCCGCGTATTCGGCTTCCAAGGGCGGCGTGGTCGGGATGACCCTGCCGATCGCGCGCGATCTGTCGCGCGAGCTGATCCGCGTCGTCACCATCGCGCCGGGTCTGTTCGACACTCCGCTGTTGGCGGGACTGCCCGAACCGGCCAAGGAGTCGCTTGGCAAGCAGGTGCCGCATCCCTCACGTCTGGGTAAGCCCGACGAGTACGGCGCACTTGCGGTGCACATCGTGGAGAACCCGATGCTCAATGGCGAGGTGATCCGCCTCGATGGCGCGATCCGGATGGCGCCGCGATGAGCGCTTGCGCGAAGAGCAAGGAGCACAGATGAGCATCAACACGAAGTTCACCGAGACATTCGGGGTCGAGCACCCCGTCGTTCAGGGCGGCATGCAGTGGGTCGGCCGCGCGGAATTGGTTGCCGCCGTGGCCAACTCGGGCGCACTTGGTTTCATCACCGCGCTGACTCAGCCGACGCCTGCCGATCTCGCGAAAGAGATCGACAGGTGCCGCGAGCTGACCGACAAGCCGTTCGGAGTGAACCTGACGATCCTGCCCACCATCAACCCGCCGCCGTATGACGAGTACCGCCAGGTGATCGTCGACGCGGGCATCAAGATCGTGGAGACCGCGGGGTCCAACCCGGCACCGCACCTGCCGATGTTTCACGACAACGGGATCAAGGTTTTGCACAAGTGCACCTCGGTGCGGCATGCGGTGAAGGCCCAGAGCCTGGGTGTGGACGGCATCAGCATCGACGGGTTCGAGTGCGCCGGGCATCCCGGCGAGGACGACATCCCCGGCCTGGTGCTGATCCCTGCGGCCGCCGCCAAGATCGACATCCCGATGATCGCCTCGGGCGGCTTCGCCGACGCGCGCGGTCTGGTCGCGGCGCTGGCGCTGGGCGCCGACGGTATCAACATGGGCTCGCGCTTCATGTGCACCGTGGAGTCGGCCATCCACCAGAACGTCAAGGACGCGATCGTTGCGGGCAGCGAGTTGGACACTGAGCTGATCTTCCGTCCGCTGCGCAATACCGCCAGGGTGGCCAGCAATGCGGTATCGCGTGAGGTGGTCGAGATCCTCAACCGAGGCGGCGAGTTCCCCGACGTCAAGGACCTGGTCGCCGGCGTACGCGGGGTCAAGGTGTTCGAGAACGGCGACCTGGACGCGGGAATCTGGTCTGTGGGC
>JAVXWV010000459.1:0-4430 GCA_032230775.1 Mycobacterium sp.
TTCGACCATTTCGTCGGTCCAGCGCTTCGGCTGCTCGCCCGCGATGTCGATCCGTTTTTCCGCCATCACCGCCACGGCGGCCGGATTTATCTGGGCGGCCGGTTCCGAACCGCCCGAGTAGGCAACAGCACGATCGCCGGCCATCCGGTTGAAGAATCCGAGCGCCATTTGCGAGCGACCGGCGTTGTGGGTACACAGAAACAGCACGGTTGGTTTGGTCATGAGCCCCCGCTTTCGCTGATGTGACGCTCGTGAGGAATGACGGCCTGATCCGCGGATCGCGCCGCGTCGGGATAGAGCGCGACGACGAGCGCCAGGCCGATCAGCGCACCGACGATCTGCGCGGCAATGAACGGGAGCACGGAGCTGGGCGCGATTCCTGCGAACGAGTCGGAGAACATTCGGCCAACTGTCACAGCGGGATTCGCGAACGACGTCGAGCTGGTGAACCAGTAGGCCGCACCGATGTACGCACCGACAGCGGCCGCCGACAGGGCGGCTCGGCCTGTTCGGGCGAGCGCGAAAATTACCGCGATCAGTCCCGCAGTGGCCACCACTTCACCGATGAAATGGCCCGTGGTCAATCGATCCTTGGTCGAGATTTCCAACGCGGTCCGGTCGAACATGACATTCGCAAGAACCGCACCGATGATCCCGCCGGACACCTGTGCTGCGGCATACGCGACGACCGATCCGATCGTGATTCGTGCGTCGGCGCGCCGGTCGAGCAGCCAGTCGGCGGCCGATACCACCGGATTGAAATGCGCCCCGGACACCGGCCCGAAGAGCAGGATCAGCACGAAAAGACCGAACGTTGTTGCGATCGAATTTTCGAGCAGCTGCAATCCGGCATCGCCCGGCGACAGTTGCGCGGCGGCTATCCCTGAACCGACGACGACCGTCACCAACAGGGCCGTACCCACGAATTCGGCGAGTACCGCTCGGAACGGCGCCCCGATCGTGCGGGTCACGCCGTCAGCAGCACGACGCCGTGGCGCCGAACGTGTCGGAGTCGGCCAGGACGGTGTAGACCTCCCACTTTTCGCCGCCTGGACCCGTCACCCACACTTTGTCTTGGGTGGCGAAGCAACACGTCGTGCCGATCTCTTCCTCGGTAAAAAGGCCTTCACCGGTGAGCCTGCCGATCTCGGCATGCACCGTCTCGCTGGACTCGACTTCGACGCCGAGATGGTTGATGGACCCGCCATGACCGGGGTTCTCAATCAGCACGAGCTTGAGCGGCGGCTCGACGATGGCGAAGTTGGCGTAGCCCTGCTTGACCTTGGCCGGCTGGGTCTTGAACAGCTTTGAGTAGAACGCAACGCCCTCTGCCAGGTTGTCGACGTTGAGGGCGAGCTGGATTCGGGACATGGGGCCTCCAACCTATGTGACATATATCGAACTCAGGTGCGGTCGATCATGCCACTTCTTTGATATATGTCAATCTCTCTGGCACGATCGATCCATGCCGAAGACGTTGCCGATGGTCGACATCTCCGCACCCGTGTGCTGCGCACCGGTGGCGGCCGGACCACTTGATGACGACGCAGCGTTGGAGATCGCCTTGCGGCTCAAGGCATTAGCCGATCCCATGCGAGTCAAGTTGGTGTCACTTCTATTCGGATCCACCGACGGCGAGGTGTGCAGTTGCGATCTGGCGACGGCGGTGGGCCTGACGGAATCGACAGTGAGCCATCACTTGACGCAGCTTCGCCGGGCGGGGTTCGTCGAATCCGAACGGCGAGGCATGAACGTCTATCACCGGCCACGCCACGATGCGCTGACGGCACTGTGCACAGTGCTCGACCCGACGTGCTGCCAGTAGGGACGGCAGCGAGAGGCTACCCACGGGTGACACCGCTGATACGTTCTGCCCGTGCACACCAAGTTCGAATTCGACTTCGAGACGACGGCGACGCCGGAGCAGGTCGTCGAGCTGATGACCGACTTCTCCCCGGACCGCCCGCACCGCTGGCCTGCGTCGTCGGTCAAGGCATTCGAGGTATATCGCCGCGGCGAGACTGAGGCCGATATCCGCGAGGGCCAGGACTTCCCTAAGCTCTGGGCCACCTGGCACTACGACTGGTCGACACCGGACTCGGTGACCCTATCGATTACCGATAGCGCCGCGTTGCAGCCGGGCGGCTTCATGACCTTGACGGCGGCGCCGAAACCCGGGGGCGGCAGCTCCGTGCACGGCGTGTGGGACCAATCGTCGAAGAATCTCACCGGGCTCATCGCCGTGACGATGATGCGGCTCATCGGCCCGAGGTTTCTGTCGTCGTACTACAAGAAGGTCTACGACGGGCTCTGACGCCTGGTACTGCTAAGCGAGCTGCTTTGCTACCTCGGCGACGCGGCGCACCTGGTCGATGTCAGAGCTCGTCGGGATGAGATGAACCTCGTCAGTGCCGACGTTCTTGAACTTGCGCAGCACGGCAAGCAGCTCGTTATCGTTGCCGGCCCATCCGGTGGTGGGTGCCATCGCGTCGATGACCTGGCTGGGAATCCAGTTCATATAGCGCAACAGGTGCCGGTGTACCTGCGCCCTCGCCTCCTGCCCGTCGTCGCCGATGGCGAACCAGAATGAGGTCGCCAGGTACGGTTTGCGTTTGCCAGCCGCCTCCCATGCCTGGCGAGCGACGTCGAAGAGCTCGTTCTGCTTGCCGACGTCGAGGTCGAGAGTGATGCCTGCCAGTCCGTCGGCCCATGCCGCGGCGCTGCGCACGGTCTTCGGGCCCATCGTGCCGATCAGCAGCTCCGGCCCACCGGGCTGCAGCGGCGGCGGCCCGACGGGTACGACGGAATCGGTGACCTTCTCCCCTGACCAGATGCGTTTCATCACCGCGACGCTGTCGGCAAGGCCGCGCATCGTCTGCGTCCCTGTGCTTGCGCCGACGGCCCGGTAGTCCTCGTCGCGACCACCGACACCGAGGCCAACGGTCAGCCTGCCGCCACTGAGCACGTCGCCGGTCGCGAGGCTCTTCGCCAGCATTGTCGAGTCGTGCAGCTGGGGCACGATCACCGTCGTCACCAGCCGCACCCGGTCCGTCCATGCCGCCAGCGCGCCAAGCAGCGTCAGGCACTCCGGATTGTCGAATGCGATGCGCTCACCCCAGCACAGCGACGAGAACGGGCCGCCGTCGATGACCCGGGCCCAGGCTTTCAGCGTCGCCGCGTCCAGGTCGGGCTCCATCACCGGCATGGTCATCCCAATGCGCACGTCGGCGATTCTGACACGGCCCGCCGCGGACTAATCGCGACGGATCCCAACGACCCTCAGCAGTGCGGGGCGCCGCATCGCCAGGCCGACCCACATCAGCACACCCAGATACACCGCGAACAGAGTGTTGGTGAACAGCGGGGCCTCTACGCGCATGTTGGTCGTGACCGCGCCACCTAGATACGCCGTGATGCCGAGCGCGCCGAGCACGGCGGTGCGCGGGATGACGTAGACCAGCACGCAGATGGCCAGCACGATGCCCATGACCAGCGCCTGGCCGGCCGGGAAGCCGAGGGCCTGCGTCGCCTCCTTGACCTGCGGCACACCGGCGAGCTTGCCTGCTGCGTCAAAAGTCAGAAACGCGGTGACAAGGACACTGATCACGATCCCGGCAGTGCGGGCACGCGACTTCGACGGTTCGAGATCCTGGTTGACGGTATCGGTGGAGATGACACTCATGATGATGCTCCCTGTTGGTGTCGAGACATTGACGTCTGGACAGACCGCGGTGGTGCCGGAAACTCATCGCGCCGTCACTGGCAGCATGTGCTCATGGCGATCAACACCAGCTCCATCGCGCACGTCCGGCTTACCGTCACCGACATCGAGCGGTCGCGACAGTTCTACGAGAGCGTCTTCGGCTGGCCGGTGTTGATCGAGGCGCCCGAGGGGGCCGACGCGGCGACCCAGGAGGCGCTCAGCTTTCTGTTCGGCGGCGTGATCTACGACCTCGGCGGCACGCTGATCGGCCTTCGGCCCGTTGCGGCCGATCGGTTCCACGAGGACCGCTGCGGACTGGACCACCTGGCCTTCCGCTTGGCGAGTACGGACGAATTGGACGCCGCCGCAGCACATCTCGACGACCTCGGTATTCAGTACGAGCCCATCAAGGATATCGGCCCGTCCTACATCCTGGAGTTCCGCGATCCGGACAACATCGCGCTGGAGCTCACCGCCCCCAAGTGATCACGCCTCCGCCGAAGTCACTGCAGGCGGATCCTTTTGCGCTTTGATGGGGCCCGTCGGCGGCGGCGCGAATATGTTGCCGCGCAAGCCACCTCGGAAGGTCCGGACCGCCACCAGACACCAGGTGCTCAGTAGCCCGACGTAGGCGATGGCGGCGGCCACGCGGAACGCAGGCAGACCCGTGTGGATCGCCAGCTGCGTCGTGCCGGTGACAAAGGTCCCGACCGGGAAGGTCAGGCTC
>JAVXWV010000187.1:0-2513 GCA_032230775.1 Mycobacterium sp.
ATTGCCAAGACCGACTTCTTGGCGCCGCCGGACGTGCCGTGGAGCACCGATGCCGACGGCGGTCCCGCGCTGGTGGAGTTCGCAGGACGGGCGTGCTACCAGAGCTGGTCGAAACCCAATCCGAGAACGGCGACCAACGCCGCATACGTGCGTCACATCATTGACGTCGGCCACTTCTCGGTGCTCGAGCACGCGTCGGTGTCGTTCTACATCACGGGTATCTCGCGATCGTGCACGCACGAGTTGATCCGGCATCGGCACTTCTCGTATTCGCAGCTGTCGCAGCGGTTTGTCCCCGAACACGACGCTGAGGTCGTCGTGCCGCCGGGGATGGAGGACGACGCTGAGCTACAGGAAATCTTCAAGGCCGCCGCCGATGCCAGCCGAGCGGCCTACACCGAACTCCTGGCCAGACTCGAAGCCAAGTTCGCCGATCAGCCCAACGCGGTGCTGCGCCGCAAGCAGGCGAGGCAGGCCGCGCGCGCAGTGCTGCCCAATGCGACCGAGACGCGCATCGTCGTTACTGGCAACTACCGCGCCTGGCGGCATTTCATCGCGATGAGGGCCAGCGAGCACGCCGACGTCGAGATGCGTCGGCTGGCGATCGAGTGCCTGCGACAGCTCGTCGACCTGGCCCCTCAGGTCTTCTCCGACTTCGAGATCTCCACGTTGGCCGACGGCACGGAGGTGGCGACCAGCCCGCTGGCCACGGAGGCTTAATCGAGCCGGGCAGATGTTGCCGCGGAAGCGTGAGGTCGAGCGGGTAATCTTGGTGGCCGTGAGCACAGGCGGATTCGACGTGACGGCCCGATTGGGCACCGTGCTAACCGCGATGGCCACGCCTTTCAAGCCCGACGGGTCGCTGGACACGGATGCCGCGGCCCGGCTCGCCACCCACCTGGTCGACTGCGGCTGCGATGGCCTGGTGCTGTCGGGCACCACGGGAGAGTCGCCGACGACCACCGACGACGAGAAGATCGCGCTGCTGCGTGCGGTGCTGGAGGCTGTCGGCGACCGTGCGCGGGTCGTTGCGGGCGCGGGCACCTACGACACTGCGCACAGCGTGCATCTCGCCAAGGCGGCCGCCGCGGCGGGCGCGCATGGCCTGCTCGTTGTGACGCCGTACTACTCGCGGCCGCCGCAGGCCGGTCTGCTGGCGCATTTCACCGCTGTAGCCGACGCCACCGAGCTGCCGGTGGTTCTCTACGACATTCCACCGCGGTCGTCGATCCCGATAGAGTGGGACACCATCCGTACGCTGGCCGAGCATCCGAACATCGTGGCCATCAAGGACGCCAAGGGTGACTTGCACGGTGGCGGCCAGATCATCGCCGAGACCGGGCTGGCGTACTACTCGGGTGACGACGCACTGAACCTCCCGTGGCTGGCGATGGGTGCCGTCGGCTTTATCAGCGTCTGGGGACACGTGGCCGCCAGTCAGCTGCGAGACATGTTGTCCGCGTTCACCTCCGGTGACGTCGCAACGGCGAGGAAGATCAATGTGACGCTCGGGCCGCTCAGCGAAGCCCAGACGCGGCTTGGTGGCGTGACCTTGGCCAAGGAGGGACTGCGCCTGCAGGGCATCGAAGTCGGCGACCCGCGGCTGCCGCAACTGCCGGCCACTCCGGAACAGATCCAGGCGCTGGCCGCCGATATGCGCGCCGCCGCGGTGCTTCGGTAGTGAACGAAGAACTCAAGCCGCCGGGGCCGCTGGCCCCAGGCGGACTGCGGGTCACCGCGTTGGGCGGGATCAACGAAATTGGTCGCAACATGACCGTTTTCGAGCATTTGGGCCGGCTGTTGATCGTCGACTGCGGAGTGTTGTTCCCGACGCACGATGAACCCGGCGTCGACCTGATCCTGCCGGATCTGCGCCATGTCGAGGACCGCCTCGACGAGGTCGATGCCCTGGTGCTCACCCACGCGCACGAGGACCATATCGGCGCGATCCCGTTCCTGCTCAAGCTGCGCCCCGACATTCCCGTCGTCGGTTCGAAGTTCACGCTTGCGCTGGTGGCCGAGAAGTGCCGCGAACACCGCATCAAGCCCGTTTTCGTCGAGGTCGGGGAGGGCCAGAGCTCCAAGCACGGTGTGTTCGAGTGTGAGTACTTCCACGTCAACCACTCGATTCCGGGTTGTCTCGCGATCGCGATTCACACCGGCGCTGGCACCGTGCTGCACACCGGCGACATCAAGCTCGACCAGTCGCCGCTCGGCGACCAGCCGACCGACCTGCCGGGACTGTCGCGGTTGGGTGACGCCGGTGTGGACCTGTTCCTCTGTGACTCAACAAATTCCGAGATTCCGGGCGTGGGGCCGTCGGAGAGCGAGATCGGGCCGAATATGCATCGGCTGATTCGAGGCGCCGACGGGCGGGTCATCGTGGCTTGCTTCGCCTCCAATGTCGCTCGCGTGCAACAGATCATCGATGCATCGGTGGCACTTGGCCGCAAGGTCTCGTTCGTGGGCCGCTCGATGGTGCGCAACATGGGGATCGCCAAGGAGCTTGGCTA
>JAVXWV010000592.1:0-8258 GCA_032230775.1 Mycobacterium sp.
CTGCACCGATTGTTGGTCGCCCGGGTGCGGCGGACCAGCCCGCGCGAGCCTGCGCCGTAGCTCCGAGCGCGACGTAACGTACGCCACTAGTAATCCGATATCGCGTCATGAGGCCTATCGCGATAACACCAAGCGCCCACCGAGTCCTCACCCTGGCGGTCGCCGCCCCGCTCGCCGCGGCATTGGTGATTGCCCCGGCAGCGACGCCCTTTTCGACAGCGGCGCTGATTCCGGTGGCATCGGCGGCATGCCCCGATGCCGAAGTGGTTTTCGCTCGCGGCCGAGAGGAACCACCCGGCGTCGGCGCAGTCGGCGATGCACTCGTCAATTCGCTGCGCTCCAAGGTGTCGATGTCGGTCGGGGTGTATGGAGTCAACTATCCCGCCGACTTAAGCGCCGCCAGCGGCGCCAAAGATATACGCGCCCACGTTCAATCCATGGCGGGAAGCTGCCCGAACACCCGCATGGTGCTCGGCGGCTATTCCCTGGGTGCCACGGCGGCTGATCTCGTGACCAGGGGGAACCTGCCGCCGGATATGTATCAGCACATCGCAGCGGTCGCGTTGTTCGGTAACGGCGCCAGGCGACTCGGCCCGGCCCCCGCCTTTGCCGGTAAGACGATCGACCAATGCGCGGACGGCGACCCCATCTGTGGGAGAGGCTTGAATTGGCCGTCGCATCTGCAGCCCTCATACCTCGGCTCCGGACTGGTGGATCAGGCCGCCAGCTTCATCGCCGCCAAGCTCTAGCCGGGAAGCGACCAGCGACTACTACGCAGAACCGCGAAGGCTTCATAGAACTACGGCACGACGGTCGGCTAGCGACCCCACAAGGCATCTACTTGGCTGGGTCCTGGGTGACCAGCTGCCTGGTCTGTTCAGAGACCTGCGTTGTTTGCGGCCGGTCGGCCTCAGCCCGCGGGTACTTCGATCTCTGAAAACAGCACGCGGACTCCCCCAGTAGACAGCCGAGCCATGGCTTCGAAGAAGGCCCCTGCTTCGGGCGTGGTCACCGCAACGCTCGCGGCGTCGTAGTCCGGGGAGTAGAGGTCGATCATGCGATGGGCCGGGGTCGGGCTACCGTCCTCCTTGGGCCACACCCTCGACGCTTCGAGGCGAACGTATCCGGGTATTCTCCGCGCGGCCTCCAATTGTTCTGCCTCATAGGCTGTTTCGAACGCGTCCGGATCGGTCGGGTTATCGTAGATGACCGTGATCTTGGTTTCAGGCAATCGTCTTCCTTGCGTCGGCGGTCGCAATCGTTCGCATTGGCGATTATGCCCGCGCCCGCTGCGAAGATGAATGTGTGACGACCTTCCCCCTCCACGACTCTGATTGGCGCGCCTTCGCGAGCGATAACTACGCGGGTGCGCACCCTGAGGTGCTCGCTGCTATCACCGCGGCTAACGGCGGCCACCAGGTTGCATACGGGGAGGACCCGTATACCGCTCGCCTGCAGGAGGTGATCCGCGAGCACTTCGGCGAGCGCGCCGAGACCTTCCCTGTCTTCAATGGCACGGGCGCGAACGTCGTCTCGCTCACCAGCGTGCTGCCGCGCTGGGGCGCCGTCGTCGCGGCCTCGACAGCGCACATCAACACCGACGAGGCTGGCGCCCCCGAGCGCATGACCGGCATCAAATTGCTCACGGTGCCTGCTCCTGGCGGCAAGCTCACGCCGGAGGTGGTTGCCCGCGAGGCGTGGGGCTGGGGCGACGAGCACCGAGCTCAGCCGCTCGCCGTGAGCATCACGCAGGCAACGGAATTGGGCACGCTCTATACGCCCGAGGAGGTGCGGGCGATCTCCGACTTCGCCCACCGGCATGACATGGCGGTGCATATGGATGGCTCCCGGCTGTGGAACGCGGCGGCGGCACTCGGCGTACCGTTCCGCGAGTTCACGGTTGACGCTGGGGTCGACGTGCTCAGCCTCGGCGGCACCAAGAACGGACTCCTCGGCGCTGAGGCGGTGGTCGTGCTCGCTCCGGACCGCGCCGTCGGCCTCATCTACCTGCGCAAACTGACAATGCAGCTGGCCAGCAAGATGCGCTTTGCCTCCGCGCAGCTACTCGCCCTGTTCGACGACGGCCTCGGCCTCCGCAGTGCGGCCCACGCGAACCTAATGGCCGCGCGCCTGCGGTCCGCGCTCGAGGCCGGCATCGCCGACGGATCGCTGCCGGGATTGGGCTTCACGCAGGACACTCAATCGAACGCGATCTTCGCGACCCTCCCAACGGACGTGGCGGATCGCATCCGCGAGCGGGTGCGCTTCTACGACTGGGATCGCGCGCGCGGCGAGGTGCGCTGGATGACGGCGTGGGATACGACGGAGGCCGACATCGACGGCTTCGTCGCCGTCATCCGCGAGGAGTTCGCGCGCGGCTGAAGCTAGGCGGGCGGTAGTAGCGGCGGACGGCAAACGTTGGAAGTCGGATCCCACCACCAACCGTTGTCGCATGCGAGCGGTTGCGGGCCGACGCCCAGCGGACGGCAGACATTTGCCGTCGGATCCCACCACTGGCCACCATCGCATGCCAAGGGTTGCGGCCCGGCGCCCAGTGGACGGCAGACATTTGCCGTCGGGTCCCACCACTGGCTGGCGTCGCAGGGCAGAGCTAACGGCGCGTCTGGCGCTCGGCACACGTTCGCCTTGGCGTCCCACCACTCGCTGTTCGCGCAATCCGCCAAGCTCACTGCCGGCGTCGCGATAGTCACGGCCGCCATCGGCGCAAACGCCATCACGACGACGGGCACCAGCCGGCTAACGAACGTCCTCATCGAGCGCCTCTCCGTAGAGTGCTCGAGCTTTGTCGTGGTCCAGCACAACAGTGCTGTTGCCCAACATGTTTCGGTCTAAACCAGCCCGAGGGATTAGGGCGTCGGCGGAGCCGGGACGACGGTCGGTGGCGCGCCAGGGGCTGGCGCGGCGGGAGCGTCGTACCCAGGCGGCGGTGGCCCGTTTAACGGGTAGTACCCGGGTGGCAGTGGCGGTCCGCCCGACGCCTTGGGTGCCAGCGGAGGGCCGTTGGACTCCGGTGCGTTCAGCGAGATGTATCCAGGCGGCAGCTGGGGCGCAGGGCCGGCTCCGGGCGGCGGCGCGGCTCCTTCGGGCATCGCGCCTCCCGAGTCGACCAATTGAGACGGGTCCTGGGCCTGATGCCAAAGATCCCTGAGGGTGCCGAGTGGACCCGACCCATATTTGCCTGAGCCGTATACGGGGTTTGCGATCTCTGGGACTGTTGGCGGGCCGGCGGGTGCGGGCGCAGCCATGGATGCGTCCGCAGACAGCACGGGTTGGCCGGGAGCCGGGGGCGCACCCGGATCCGATGGCACCGGCGTCGGGTAGGGCACCGCCGGATCCGCTCCGGCCTGGGCGGCCATGGCCAGTGCACCACCGGCGATGATCATGCCCGCGACCGCGATCCTCGCAGCGTTGGCAGATGTGGCGCGCTTTCGTTCGGTCATGAACTGGTTGTCCTCTCTGGTGGCGCCCGCGAGGACTCCCGTCACAGGAGCAGCGCAGGACCGCCGGACCCGACCTGCGAGCAAGGCTAGCGCCTTCCCGCACGCGGCGTCACCTCGTTCACGCCCGGCGAGTGATGCCTACTGAGCGCCGGCCGCAACCAGGAAGGCGGCTACCGCGATGACCCCAACCGTGACCGCGACCTGGAGATAGCCGATGACCAGCGCGGCGGTGGCCAGCCCCCGTCCGCCTTCTCCGGTCCGTTTGATCTGTCTGTGCGCCACATGGCCGAGGATGATCCCGACCGGATAGAACACAAGCACCAGGATCAGAGCCGCGATCGCCATTCCATTCGTGGCTGGCACAGAAACGTAGATCGGTGGCGGAGGCCCCGATGGCCGCCAGCCGGTTTGGTTCGGATATGCCAAGGTGGGCTCCCGTCGGGTGGCGAATATTCAACCGAGATAACGAGTGGCAGCGCGGCAGGGTTCACCTGGCCGCCTCGACCCCGAACTGCCCGGGCTGGCCCGTACCGTGGGGGCATGCTGGGTGGCGTCGTTAGCAGAATCCAACGATGGCAGTATCGCGGAGGTCGTCCGCGGTGGTCGGCGCGCATCACAAACCGGTTGGGCGCCGTGATGTTCGGGTCCGGGATCGGACCCAGCCAAGCTGCAGCGGTTGAAATGCGTGGCCACAAGTCTGGGCGGACGATTTCGTTCCCGGTAGTCGTCACCGACTACCAGGGCGAGCGCTATCTGGTGGCCATGCTCGGCCAGAAGACGAACTGGGTGCGAAACCTGCGCGCAGGCGACGGCCGCGCAGTGTTGCAACGTAGGGAGCGCGAAGACGTGTCTCTGGTCGAGGACCTCTCCGACAAGCGCCCGGCGATCTTGCGTCGGTACCTCGAGCTGGCGGCAGGGGCACGTCCGTTCTTCCCGATCGACCGCCGCGCGTCGCTCAGTGATTTCGAGCGCATCGTCGATCAGTATCCGGTTTTTCGCGTCGACCGATAGTTTGCAGCAAGAATCACCCGCGAGTGGCGCTACGCGGGTCTGGCCTCCACCACGCTGAGCGGTGATGCGGTTTGCACCACCCGCGTCATCCGGAATCCGGCTTGACTCAGCAGGTCTCGGTACTCGGCCGCGGTGCGTTCGCGGGCCCCCAAATTCAGCATCATCTCCAGATCCGCCCATTTTCCCGGGAAGTCACGGTTGTGACGAGGGATGACGAGTTCGACCAGCAACAGCGTGGCTTGGGGGCCGGCTGCCGCACGAACCGTACGCAGGATCTGCACTGCCTTCTCGTCGGGCCAGTCGTGGATGATGTTCTTGAGGACGTACGCGTCACCGCCGCCAGGAACGCTGTCAAAGAACGATCCCTCCTCAACACGCACCCGATCGGCGACATCGCGCTCGCGCAACAGGTTCGGGGCGTCCACGACGACTGTCGAGAGGTCGGACAGCACGCCCCGCGAATCCGGCGCCGCCGCCAGGATGGTGGCCAACAGCGGGCCATGCCCTCCACCGACGTCGACGATGGTCGGGTAGACGCTGAAGTCGTAGCCGGCGACAACGGTTGCGTCCGTCAGCTCCGAGATGCTCGTCATGGTCTGGTTGAACAGTGCGGCAAGCTCTGAGTTCTCGGCGAAGTATTCGAAGCTCTCCTTGCCGCGCAACGCCGGGACGACCGCATTCCCGGTTCGGATTGAATCCAGCAGCAGGGTCCAGCGTTCGCGCTGCTCCTGCGACCCGTAGAACCGTGCCGCCGAAATCATCGACACCGGTGCGTCGGAACGCAGGGTGTCGGAAAGCGAGTTCAACTCATATCGGCCGTCGCGACGCTGCCGGAAAATGCCCCGGCTGATCAATGCCCGCAGCAGCCGGCGGAGCGCATCCGCATCCGCGTCCACTCGGGCCGCCAACTCGTCGATCGGCAAGGGGCCGTCGGCGAGGGCATCGGCGACACCGAGTTGGGCCGCCACCGTGATCGCCTGCGAAGTCCAGCCGGCAAGGATCATCTCGAATATCGCTGCCGGCGCGGGCGTCAGCCGTTGATTGAGCCGATACAGGTGGTGGCGAGTCCACTCGACAACTCGAGCCAGCTTGGCCGGTGGCACCTTAGAGATGATCATCAGCGGCGGACAAACCGGCTAGACAGGTCTCGGTTGACTTCCGCCGATATCCCTCGGTGACTGAGCCAGCGCAGAAACGTCGCCATCGCCCAGGTGCCAAACGAGTCCGAGATCATAGCGGCAGGTTTCAACACCGACTCGCTCTGGGACATCTGCCGCGACGTCACCCAGGACACGGCGGAGAGCCTACGTCGCCTGGTCTTCTCGTACCAGCGCAGCGCGCTTGAGAGATCCGGAATCCGCAGATCCGAAAGCGCCTTGCACAAGACCATCGTGTCGAGCAGCGCCTGATTGGTCCCCTGCGCGAGGATGGGCGGCATCGTGTGTGCGGCATCGCCAAGCAACGTCACCGTCCCCAGGCGCGGTGAGCGGGGAATCGGATGCCGAAAATGCGGGAACGGCGAAGGCCCCAGATCGTCGTCCGTCAACATCGCGAGTACTTCATCGACCAAGTCGGACCAACCTGCGAAACTGGACCGGATCATGTCGATCGGATGTTCCGGCCTGACGAAGTCGGGCGACCACGGTAAGTCGAACCACCACTGCAGATCGGAGCCGCCCGCAGGCCACAGTCCAAGGTTTCCGTGCTCGCCGATGATTTGCAGCGCGACGTCCTTGTCGGCGATGTGCGGGAGCGTGATCAGTCCCTGCCAGCTGCACCAGCCAGTCGGCTTCGCGGGTTTCGCACCGGCGATGTGTCGCACCATCGAGTGCAGACCATCCGCACCGATCAACAGATCCCCCTCTGCGTAGCTGCCGTCTCCGAACTCGATGCGCACCTCGTCCTGCGTACTGACCGCTCGGACCACGCGTGAATTGCACCGGATGCGATCGGCCGGAAAGCCTTCCATGAGACGCTCAAGCAGGACTCGACGTGGGACCATCCGCACAGCCCCGCCCAGCCGGTCCACGATCGTGGTCAGGTCGACATTGATCAGTGGGCGACCGGTCGATGTCGAGATCCGCACGGTGGACAGCAGCTGCCCGGCCCCGTCCATATCGACGCCCAGCTGCTCCAGAACCGTCGAGCCATTGGGCCAGATGGTCACCGCGCCACCGCCGGGCCGCGTATCCGGCCGCTGCTCGAAGACGGTGACGTCGTGTCCGTCTCGCAGTAATCCGCGAGCAATGGAAATCCCTGCCACCCCGGCGCCGACGACGAGGATCTGAAGCGGTTGCCGCACAGACGGTTTCATCCGCGGCCCATCCAGCTGTGGAAGCGACCGTCCGGATCGTAGGCCGCGCGAACCTTATCTAGGCGCGCCATGTTCGGGTCGGTGATGAACTTCGCCGGGCGCCTGCCGAGATTCTCGTCGGCGAGCGCGATGCCGGTCGCCAGGTGCGACATCGCCGCCATGTTGGACCCTGACCAGTCGCGGTACCGTTCGTCGTCGGCGGGATCCTGCCAGACGGTGTACAGCCCCATGTAGATCTCGTCCTCCACGCTGAACGCCATGTCCGGGCGGTCCGGGGATGGGTTCCAGCCCGTGAATATGAAGTGCGAGGGGTGCGGTGGCATCGTTTCGATGATTCTGCGGATTCCCGGCAGTAGTTCTTCAGCTGAAGCCGACGTCCACATGTTGTCGGCGATATACCGGTGCCCCTTCGGGTAATTGGTCATCACGGCCGTGTACCAGCTGGCCAGGTTTGTCGGCGCATACGGAAGGTTGATCATCGCCTGATCGGCGACCGGGCAGGTGCCAAGTAGGGCAAGTGCTTTCGTCGCTTCCTCTTCCGATTCGGCGAAGACTGGGGAGGCGATGGTGATGGCGGGGTGATCGATCCCGGCTGCCGGAAAGGAGCGCGTGGTGAGGATTTGCAGTTCGACGCGGTCGTCGATCTCGGGACTGATGGAGCGCCCCCAGGTGAACACCTCGTCGGCGAGCTCGATCGGGTACATGTACAGACACGTGCCCAACACCGCCGGGCGCCGGTGAATCCGCAGTTTGAACGAGGTGACGACGCCGAAGAAGCCCGGGCCTGAGCCGCGGGCGGCCCAGTACAGGTCAGGGTGGCTCTCGGGGTCGCAGTAGATCTGCTCGCCGTCGGCAGTGACAACCTCAAGTCCAAGCACGTTTTCACATGCCGGGCCGAGCACCTTGCTGTTCCAGCCGTACCCGCCCTGCAACAGATAGCCGCCGAGGCGAATGCCTTCGCAATGGCCCGTAGGAAAGAACAGCCCTTGCGAGTCAAGTTCGGCCGCAAGGATGTTGGCGATCTTGCCCGGCCCGACGTCTGCGGTCATTCGGTCTCTGTCGACGGAGCAATGATCGAGGCGGCTGACGTCGAGCAGCAGGCCGCCGTCGCGCAGATGACTAGCAGCCCAGCTGTGCCCTCCCGAACGTACGCCGACTTTGTGGCCGCTGTCGCGTGCATAGCGCATCGCTGCGACTACGTCGTCGGTGTCGTGCGCTTGCACGATCACGTCAGGAAAGCGGTCCGGCAGAAGGCCATTCCACACGGTCGCACGACGGGCCGTCTCATAGCCCGCCGCGCCGCGGAAGTAGTACTTCTCGACGGAAAGCAAAACCATCGCGTCCCCTTTGATTGCGAAAGGCAGCGTTCGCGCCGGTCAGATAGACATCGGTCCGGCCCAACACTCCCGATGCCAGTGACACGACTTGCCAGTAGCTTCTGTTCATCCGAAGTGGTCGAC
This sequence comes from Mycobacterium sp., assembly GCA_032230775.1. GTDB lineage: Bacteria > Actinomycetota > Actinomycetes > Mycobacteriales > Mycobacteriaceae > Mycobacterium. The sequence goes on from JAVXWV010000592.1 coordinate 8,247, forward strand.
GTCACAGACTGT
>JAVXWV010000709.1:0-6263 GCA_032230775.1 Mycobacterium sp.
CGTCGCGGACGGAAACGCGGGGCGCCAGTGACACCGACCGCCCGGCCGTCGCGTCGCGCAGCGGACCTTCGTAGGGCGCGACCACAATGACGCGGGCCCCACGGCGCACACCGGTCGCGGCGGCTGAGACCAGAGCCTGGTCGCCGGGATCGTCACCGGCGAGGATCAGTACATCGAGTGCACCGATCCACGGCGGCGCCTCCGACGCCACGACGATCGGTGCCGCCAACGATGCGCCAAGCGTCGCCGACAGCATCGTGCCCGCAGTCTCGGCGTTGCCACGGCCCGCCACCCAGATGACCGTGCGCGGCGGCTGGTCGGACTTCAGCGCATCCAGGTCGCCCTCGTCGAGGGCCGCTGCAGTGGCGCGCACCTGCGCTCCGGCCATCGACGCCGCACGCAGCAAACCCTCTCGGTCGGCGGCGAGCAGGCCTTCGGCATCGTCGAGGTCGACGACGGCTTGCGTGGCGTTCACATGGACACCTCAGTGTCCGAGGAGACTTGGGCTTGGACCTGTTGTGAGACCAGTCCGACGATGTCGTCGACCTCTTCGGTGCTGCGAGCCTCGACGTTTAGCCGCAGCAACGGCTCGGTGTTGGACATCCGCAGGTTGAACCAGCTGCCGTCGCCGAGGTCGACGGTCACGCCGTCAAGGTGGTCGATGGCATGGATGCGGGTGCCGAACGCCTTCAATACGGCATCGACGCACGCCTCGGCGTCGAGGACGGTGAAGTTGATCTCGCCGGAGGCCTCGTAGCGCTGGTAGTCCGCCATCAGATCCGACAGCGGTCGCCCCTGTTCGCCGAGCGCGGCGAGCACATGCAGGGCGGCCAGCATCCCGGAATCGGCGCCCCAGAAGTCGCGGAAGTAATAATGCGCGGAGTGCTCGCCACCGAAAATCGCTCCTGTGTCGGCCATCAACGCCTTGACGTAGGAGTGGCCGACGCGCGAGCGCACCGGCGTGCCGCCCCGCTCGACAACCAGTTCCGGTACCGCGCGGGAGGTGATCAGGTTGTAGATCACCGCTGCACCGATCTCCCTGTTCAATTCCCGCGCCGCAACCAGGGCGGTCACCGCCGACGGGGAAACCGGATGCCCCTTTTCGTCGACGACGAAACACCGGTCGGCGTCGCCGTCGAAGGCCAGTCCGATATCGGCTCCGGTCTCGACGACGTGGGCCTGCAGGTCGACGAGGTTGGCAGCGTCCAGCGGATTGGCCTCGTGGTTGGGGAAGGTGCCATCGAGTTCGAAGTACAACGGCCGCAGCGTGATTGACGGTATCGCGCCAAGCACGGCGGGTGTGGTGTGACCGCCCATGCCGTTACCGGCGTCGACGGCCACGCGCAGCGGACGCAGCTCGGCCAAGGTGACGAGCGACCGCAGGAACTCGCCGTAGTCGGCCAGCACGTCGCGGTCGGAAATCGTGCCGCGCGGCCCGTCTCCCGCAGGCACGCCTGCGATGACGTCCTCGCTGATCTCGGTGAGCCCGGTGTCCTTGCCGACGGGCTTAGCTCCGGCGCGGCAGAGCTTGATGCCGTTGTAGGCGGCCGGATTATGGCTGGCCGTGAACATGGCGCCAGGACAGTCCAGCATTCCCGACGCGAAGTAGAGCTGATCGGTCGACGCCAGCCCGATCCGTACCACATCAAGCCCCTGCGACGTAACGCCATCGGCGAACGCGTCAGCCAGCGACGGCGAGCTCGCCCGCATGTCGTAGCCGATCGCCACTTGGGAGGCGCCATCACGGATCAGGCGGGCGAACGCAGCGCCGACATCGGCGACGAACTGTTCGTCAAGTTCCTCACCGACCAGGCCGCGTACGTCATACGCCTTGATGACGCGATGGACAGCCGCGGCGGGCCGAGACATAGAACTCCTCGCTGAGGGGACCGTTGGCGCCAGCCTAACCGTCGGGCGGCGACCACATGCCGACTAGCCTCCGGCCAGGCCCGGGCTACTCGCTGGTTAAACCAGCTTTACTCACTGGGGTCTGGCAACACCCGCAGGTGGCCGCGCCTGCGCCCGTTCGACTCGGGCCGCGGGGCAGGCGGCGCCATCAACGCTCCACCGTGCGCACCGGTGACGGGATCGGAAAACCCTGCGGCGACCCCGTTGATCGGCTGTACGCCGTCGCGCCCCTCACGGACCGCGTCGGCAAGCGCGACCAAATCGTCTTCGTCCGGGTGTGTCGGCAGCGGCCCGGCGTGGCGAACCAGCTCCCACCCGCGCGGCGCGGTGATCCGGCCGGCGTGGGCCACACACAAATCCCACGAATGCGGCTCGGAGACCGTGGCCAGGGGTCCGACTACGGCCGTCGAATCGGAGTACACGAAGGTCAGCGTCGCGACCGCATAGTGGGGGCACCCGGGCCTGCAGCAGCGACGGGGAACGTTCACGAACGAGAGGCTATCGTGCGGAAACCGCCCGAACCGCCGGACACGCTCAGCCGCGGGGGCCCCGATCTCCAACCGTTACGATCTTTGCGCGCGGACGAGAGGAGCACCGAATGCCTCCAGCCGAGTGGAATCTGCGCGGATCACGCCGCGGCCGGGATATGCGCGGCCCGCTGCTTCCCCCGACCGTGCCCGGCTGGCGCAGCCGGGCCGAGCGGTTCGACATGGCGGTGCTAGAGGCCTACGAACCGATCGAACGACGTTGGCAGGAACGGGTGTCAGGGCTGGATGTCGCGGTCGATGAGATACCCAGGATTTCGCCGAAGGACCCCGACGCCGTGCAATGGCCGCCGGAGGTGGTCGCCGATGGCCCGATCGCGCTCGCCCGGCTGATTCCGGCGGGGGTCGATGTCAGGGGCAACGCGACGCGGGCGCGAATTGTGTTGTTCCGCAAGCCGATCGAGCGACGGGCGAAGGACACCATCGAACTCGCCGAGCTATTGCATGAGGTCTTGGTGGCTCAGGTGGCCACCTATTTGGGCGTCGAACCTTCTGTCATCGACCCGACGATCGAAGACGAGTGAACGTCCGGTGGGCAGGAGCGAAGCGACCGGGGATGAACCCCGTCAGATGATCCCGCGCTTGAGCCGACGGCGCTCCCGCTCAGAGAGGCCTCCCCAGATGCCGAAGCGCTCGTCGTGGGCCAGCGCGTAGTCCAGGCACGCGTCCTTGACCTCGCAGCCAAGGCAGATTCGCTTGGCTTCGCGGGTCGAGCCGCCCTTCTCGGGGAAAAACGCCTCGGGGTCGGTTTGAGCGCACAGCGCCTTCTCTTGCCAGAGATCGTCCTCCGGCGTAAGCATTGCCGGGATTGCCGGCGCCACATCAATCGGGTCGGGCACCAGACTTAGCTGGGGACGCCTAGGCGTCTCGATCGGTGCCCGTCCGTTATTGGTGTGCGGCGCGTTGCCTAGTGAGCCGAGCAGCCGGCTGTCAAACCGGGCCGCACGATCGAAATCGCTGTGCTCAAAGGACATTTTTTTCGCCTCCTCACCTGGTGTCGTAAATCGTTAAATGCAGCCCCGATATTGATATCTCTGGCCATCTCAATTCGAACATATGATCGAATCTCGGTCTGCGACACCGAAACCGGCCGGCCAACCGCGAAATGACACTGGTGTGATTACACACGCGTTAGCTGCCGGGGTCAAGCGTTGGAACAGAAATACATACCATTTCGTGACACGAATTCGGCGCGTCGGAACCTCGGCGTGTCTGTCACACCCACGGTGCGCGAACGCGTCAGCGCGCAGGCGCCTAATGTTCGTCCATGTGAAGGTCACGGTTCTGGTCGGCGGCGTCGGCGGCGCCCGCTTCCTGATTGGCGTGCAACGCCTGCTGGGTCTCGGCCGCTTCAGCGGCCAATCCACCACGAGCCAGTTTTCCGGTGGGTCCCAATCGGATAACGAACTGACCGCGATCGTCAACATCGGCGACGACGCCTGGATGTACGGCGTGCGAATCTGCCCTGATCTCGACACCTGCATGTACACCCTTGGCGACGGCATCGACGCCGAACGCGGGTGGGGACGTCGCGACGAAACCTGGCACGCGAAAGAGGAACTCGCCGCCTATGGCGTTCAGCCGGATTGGTTCGGCCTCGGGGACCGCGATCTGGCCACCCACCTCGTCCGCAGCCAGATGTTGCGGGCCGGTTATCCGCTGTCACAGGTGACCCAGGCCCTGTGTGATCGGTGGAAGCCCGGCGCACGGTTGCTCCCTGCCAGCGACGACCGCAGCGAAACCCACGTCGTCATCACCGATCCCGGCCCGGGTGATCAGGCTGGCGAGAAGCGGGCCATACATTTCGAAGAGTGGTGGGTGCGCTACCGCGCCCAGGTGCCGACCCACAGCTTCGCGTTCGTGGGCGCCGAGGCGGCCACCGCTGGCCCCGGCGTCACCGAAGCCATCGAAACGGCGGACGTGGTGCTGCTTGCGCCGTCCAACCCGGTGGTGAGCATCGGCGCGATCATGGCCGTACCCGGGATCCGCGGCGCGCTGCGCTCGACGTCGGCACGGGTCGTCGGGTACTCCCCCATCATCGCGGGAAAGCCGCTGCGTGGCATGGCCGACGAATGCCTTTCGGTGATCGGGGTGGCCAGCACCTCAGAAGCGGTCGGCGGCCACTACGGGGCCCGCTCCGGCGTCGGCATCCTCGACGGCTGGCTGGTGCACGAGGGCGACCACGCCGAGATCGATGGAGTCGAGGTGCGATCGGTGCCGCTGCTGATGACCGATCCAGAGACCACGGCCGAAATGGTGCGCGCCGGGCTGGATCTGGCGGGGGTCAAGCCGTGACGGAGCATGGCTCGGCTCAGCCGAATGTCGGCGACCATGGCGCCTCCGGAGCGGTCGAAATGCTGCCCGTTCCCGGGCTTCCCGAGTTCCGGCCCGGCGACGACCTCGCCGCGGCCATCGCCGGGGCCGCACCGTGGCTGCGGGACAACGACATCGTGGTGGTCACCAGCAAGGTGATGTCCAAATGTGAGGGTCGCATCGTCGATGCACCCGTCGACCCCGAGGAGCGAGACGCGCTGCGGCGCAAGCTGATCGATGCCGAGGCTGTCCGGGTGCTCGCTCGCAAGGGCCGCACGCTGATCACCGAGAATGCGATCGGTTTGGTGCAGGCGGCCGCGGGAGTCGATGGCTCCAACGTCGACGCCGGTGAGCTCGCGCTGCTCCCGGTAGACCCCGATGCCAGCGCCGCGGCGCTGCGGACGGGATTGCGGGAGCGACTGGGGGTCACCGTCGGCGTCGTCGTCACCGACACCATGGGCCGGGCCTGGCGCAACGGCCAGACCGACTTCGCAATCGGGGCCGCGGGGTTGACGGTGCTGCACGGCTACGCGGGCTCCCAAGACCGGTACGGTAACGAGCTGATCGTCACCGAGATCGCCGTCGCCGACGAAATCGCCGCAGCGGCCGACTTGGTGAAGGGCAAGCTGACCGACATACCGGTGGCGGTGGTGCGCGGACTCACGCTGTCCGACAACGGATCCAACGCCCGCACACTGCTGCGACCCGGTGAGGAGGACCTGTTCTGGCTGGGCACCGAGGAGGCGATCGCCCTCGGCCGGGGCCAGGCCCAGCTGCTGCGGCGGTCGGTGCGCCAATTCAGCGCCGAACTCGTCGCGCCCGACCTGATCGAGGCCGCCGTCGCCGAAGCGCTGACGGCACCCGCACCGCACCACACCCGGCCCGTGCGCTTCGTCTGGATACAGGATCCGGCCAAGCGGGTGGCGCTGCTGGACCGCATGAAGGCCAAGTGGCACGCCGACCTGACCGGCGACGGCACGCCTGAGGACGCCGTCGAGCGCCGAGTCGATCGCGGCCAGATCCTCTACAACGCTCCAGAACTCGTCATCCCGTTCATGGTGCCCGACGGCGCTCATTCCTATCCCGATGCCGAGCGAACTGCCGCGGAGCACACAATGTTCACCGTCGCGGTCGGTGCCGCGGTGCAAGCCCTCTTGGTGGCGTTGGCGACAAGGGGCGTCGGCAGCTGCTGGATCGGGTCGACGATATTCGCGCCCGCCATCGTCCGCAGCGAACTAGACCTGCCTGAAGACTGGGAACCGATGGGCGCCATAGCGATCGGCCATCCGGTCGGTTCGGATGCTCCGGCAGGCCCGCGCGATCCGGTCCCGACCGAGGGTCTGTTGATCCGTCGATGAGCCTGCACGAGTCGGTGGTGGACACGCTGAAGCGATGGCCCGCACCCGATCCCACGCAAGACGCATTGCGACACGCGATCCTGACCTTCGTCTTGGCTCGGCCCGACGCGTGCCTGCGCGCGTGCGTGCCGGGTCACAT
>JAVXWV010000736.1:0-7034 GCA_032230775.1 Mycobacterium sp.
AGGCGGTCGGGGTGCGCGCGGACAGCTGGATGACCGACGTGCCGAGCCGCATCCGGGTGGTCTCGCGGCCCCACCAGGCCAGCGGCGTGTAGGCGTCCGAGCCCCAGGCCTCGGCGGTGAACACCGCGTCGAAGCCGGCCTCCTCGGCGGCAGCGACCAGCTCGGGCGCGTTCTCCGGCGGCTGCGCACCCCAATATCCCAGCTGAAGTCCGAGCTTCATCCGATCGCCTCCCTGCCCGTCCTTGAAACCAGTCTTAGAACCTGTTCTACTCGATGCCGTGACCACCAGCCAAAGCAGCCCGGTGCAGATCGACCCGCATGAGCCGCCACTTTCAGCTCCGCTGAGGCTCTCGTTCGACTACACCCGTTCAGTCGGACCACTCCTTAGCCAGTTCTTCACCGCCCTGCGCGAGCGACGCATCCTCGGCGTGCGCGGTTCCGACGGGCGGGTGCTGGTTCCACCCGCCGAGTATGACCCCGTCACGTACCAGCCCCTGACCGAGGTAGTGCCGGTCGCGAGCGTGGGCACGGTGGTGTCGTGGACGTGGCAGTCCGAACCGCTGGAGGGCCAGCCGCTCGATCGGCCCTTCGCATGGGCGCTGATCAAACTCGACGGGGCGGACACCCCGCTGTTGCACGCGGTGGATGCCGGCTCCTCTGCGGAGATAAGCACGGGCGCCAGGGTGCACGCGCACTGGGTCGACGAGCCGGTCGGCGCGATCACCGATATCGCGTATTTCGCGCCGGGTGACGAGGTGGAACCCGCAGGTCCAGCAGACGATCGGGACCCGGTCACCATGCAGGTGACACCGTCGGCCATCGAAATCCGGCACACCGCATCGATCCCGGAGACCGCCTATCTGAAGGCGCTCAAGGAAGGCAAGCTGCTTGGCGCGCGTACCGGCAAGCACGGGAAGTTGTATTTCCCTGCACGCGAAGCCGATCCGGCAACAGGCAAGGTGCTCGACGAGTATGTCGAGTTGCCAGACAAGGGCACCGTTACCACGTTCGCCATCATCAACATCCCATTCCCCGGCCAACGCATCAAGCCGCCGTACGTCGCTGCCTACGTGCTGCTCGACGGCGCCGATATCCCGTTCCTGCACCTGGTCTCGGACATCGACGCCGACAAGGTGCGAATGGGCATGCGAGTTGAGGCGGTGTGGAGGCCCCGCGAAGAGTGGGACTTCGGCATCGACAACATCGAGTACTTCCGGCCCACCGGCGAACCGGACGCCGACTACGAGACCTACAAACTCCACCTGTAAAGGGACACTTCCGAATGACTGATGTAGCCGTAGTCGGATTCGCTCACGCTCCACATGTGCGCCGCACCGACGGCACCACCAACGGCGTCGAGATGCTGATGCCCTGTTTCGCGTCTATCTACCAAGAGCTTGGTCTTAAGCAGACCGATATCGGCTTCTGGTGTTCTGGTTCATCGGATTATCTTGCCGGACGGGCATTCTCGTTCATCTCGGCGATCGACTCGATCGGCGCGATACCGCCGATCAACGAATCCCACGTAGAGATGGACGCGGCATGGGCACTCTACGAGGCCTACATCAAACTGTTGACCGGCCAGGTGGAAACGGCCTTGGTCTATGGGTTCGGCAAGTCCAGCGCAGGGACACTGCGCCGCGTCCTTGCCATGCAGACGGATCCCTACACCGTCGCACCGCTGTGGCCGGATGCCGTGTCGACGGCCGGATTGCAGGCACGATTCGGCCTTGACTCCGGCAAGTGGACGGCCGAAGCCATGGCGCAGGTGGCGCTGGACGCAATGACGGCAGGCGGACGCACCGACAGCGAGAAGCCCGCGAAGTCGGTCGACGAGTTGCTCGCGCGGCCGTATTTCGCGGATCCGCTGCGCCGCCACGACATCGCACCGATCACCGACGGTGCATCGGCGATCGTGCTGGCTGCCGGCGACAAGGCCCGCGAGCTGCGCGAGAACCCTGCCTGGATAACCGGTTTCGAGCACCGCATCGAGACGCCGGTGCTTGGTGCGCGTGACCTGACCACGTCGCCGTCGACCGAGGTCTCGGCCAGGGTGGCGACGGGCGGCGACGCCGCCTCGATCGAGGTCGCCGAGCTGTACGCGCCGTTCAGCCATCAGCAGCTGATCCTTACCGAGGCGATAGGGCTGCCTGCGTCGACGAAGGTGAATCCGTCCGGCGGGGCACTGTCTGCCAACCCGATGTTCTCGGCAGGTCTTGAGCGCATCGGCTTTGCCGCACAACACATCTTCAACGGGTCGGCGCAGCGCGTGCTGGCACATGCAACCAGCGGCCCCGCCCTGCAACAGAACTTGGTCGCGGTCATGGAGGGAAAGTGATGGGCAAGCAACTCGCCGCAGTCTTGGGTACCGGGCAGACCAAGTACGTCGCCAAGCGCAAGGACGTGTCGATGAACGGCCTTGTGCGCGAGGCCATCGACCGTGCGCTGGCCGACTCGGGAGCGACGTTCGACGAGATCGATGCCGTTGTAGTCGGCAAGGCACCCGACTTCTTCGAGGGTGTGATGATGCCCGAACTGTTCATGGCCGACGCGATGGGGGCGACGAACAAGCCGCTGATCCGCGTCCACACCGCAGGCTCGGTTGGCGGATCGACCGCGATCGTCGCGGCCAGCCTTGTGCAGTCCGGCAAGTACCGCCGCGTGTTGACGATGGCGTGGGAAAAGCAGTCGGAGTCGAATGCCATGTGGGCATTGAGTATTCCGGTGCCGTTTACCAAGCCCGTCGGAGCAGGCGCAGGCGGCTACTTCGCCCCGCATATTCGCGCCTACATCCGCCGCGCAGGAGCACCGAATCACATCGGCGCGATGGTGGCGGTCAAGGACCGGCTCAACGGGGCCAAGAATCCGTTGGCGCATCTACACCAGCCCGACATCACGCTCGAAAAGGTGATGGAGTCGCCGATGCTGTGGGATCCGATCCGCTACGACGAGACCTGCCCCTCGTCCGACGGCGCGGCAGCGATGGTGATCGGCGACGAGGCGGCTGCCGACGAACGCGTCGCTAACGGCCACCCCGTCGCATGGATCCACGCGACCGCGCTGCGCACCGAACCGCTGGCCTACGCAGGCCGCGACCAGGTCAACCCCCAGGCCAGTCGCGACGCCGCCGCGGCATTGTGGAAAGCGGCGGGGATCAAGAGCCCCATCGACGAGATCGATGTCGCCGAGGTTTACGTGCCGTTCTCCTGGTACGAACCGATGTGGCTGGAGAGCCTGGGCTTCGCACCCGAGGGAGAGGGCTGGAAGCTCACCGAGGCCGGCGAGACGGAGATGACCGGCCGAATCCCTTTCAACCCCTCCGGCGGTGTGCTGTCGTCCAACCCGATCGGCGCGTCCGGAATGATCCGCTTCGCCGAATCGGCAATCCAGGTCATGGGCAAGGCCGGTGACCACCAGATCAAGGGCGCCCGAAAGGCGCTCGGCCACGCTTACGGCGGCGGTGCGCAGTACTACTCCATGTGGGTCGTTGCGGCGGACAAGCCGTGACAGGCATGCAGTACACGGTCAGCGTGGCGATGAGTCCGGTCGAGCAACTCGTCGAACTCGCAAAGACAGCAGAGGAAGTCGGGTTCGACTCGATAGCACTGCCGGATTCGATCTTCTATATGGAGAAGCAGTCGACGGCCTACCCGTACACCGCCGACGGCTCGCGGATGTGGAACGAGGACACGCCGTGGGCCGACCCGCTGATCGTGGCGGGTGCGATGGGCGCGGTGACGTCGACGCTGCGGTTCTACACCAACGTGATGAAGCTCGGCTCCCGCAATCCGCTGCTGCTGGCGCGTCAGGTGGGTTCCGTGGCGAACCTGACCAATAACCGCTTCGGCTTCGGTGTCGGCATCGGCTGGGCGCCTGAGGAATTCGAATGGTGCGGCGTTCCACATGCGAAGCGTGGCAAGCGCGTCGACGAGATGATCGAGGTGCTCAAGCTTGTCCTCGGCGGCGGCATGGTCGAATTCCACGGCGAGTTCTACGACTTCGACAAGCTGCAGATGAGTCCCGCACCGTCCAAGCCGGTGCCGTTCTACGTCGGCGGCCACACCGACGTCGCACTGAAGCGCGCCGTCCGCATCGGTGACGGCTGGACCAGCGCGATGATGACGTGCGACCAGCTGGCCGAGACGATCGGCAAGCTCAATGCGTTGCGGTTCGAATACGGCCGTGAGGGTGAGCCGTTCGAGTTCCAGGCGGTGTGCATCGACAAGTTCGGCATCGACGGGCACCGTGAGCTCGCTCAGGTCGGCGTCACCGACAACATCGTTGTCCCGTGGATCTTCGACGGTCTTGGCTTCGACGCGCCGCTGGAGAAGAAGAAGGATTCCCTGAAGCGGTTCGCTGACACCTACATTCACTCGGGCTGGCAGCAGTGATCGACTCTCCGGTTCATCTGGCGGGCAAGCGCTCCAGGGAAGCGGCCATGGCCCGCGACAAGGAGGCCTGGCTGGCGGTGTTCGCCGACGACGCCATCGTCGAGGATCCGATCGGCCCTTCGCACTTCGACCCGGAGGGCAAGGGCCACCGAGGTAAGGAGGCGATCGCGAAGTTCTACGACATGGCGATCGCACCGAGTGAACTCACGTTCAACTTCGAGAAGACCTACCAGTGCGGCAACGAGGAAGCCAACGTCGGCAACATCGTGATCAGAGCCGCCGGCTACGAGGTGGTCGCCGAGGGCGTGTTCACCTACCGGGTCGACCACGAGGGCAAGATCGTCGCGCTGCGCGCCTTTTGGGAACTCGACAGCGCTACCGCGAGCGCCCGCAAGATCTAGCGGGACAGACGATCCATCGTCTCGTTGAACAAGCCGAAAGTGAACCGCTTGGTGCGCCGCGCGGCGTTGCTGAGGACTTTCCGGCTTGCTTTGACAGGTCGGAGCGCCACGCCATCACCGACCCGGACGCGCCCGCCGCTGTCAACCCAGCAGTAGACCCCGAGGCAGCGCTGCGCTCGAACAGCCACCGCTTTGGTGATGCGACGATCGACCTCGAAGCCCGGCTGGGCGCGGCTGGGAACAACGCAGCGAACCGTCGACATCGTGACATCGAGAACCGCTTCGCCGAGTGCGAGGCGCGCTCCGGTCCAATGTGACTCCGGCAGACCGTCGTCCGGATCATCAAGCGCCAAAAGCACATTCGGCCGGAACCGACGTACATCCAGATCGCTACCTATCTCAGCACCGATGGTCGCCAGGCTGGTCTGACTCAGCACATGCACGGGCGCGAGGTCGACGAACTTGCCCGGCGGAGTCGAGTAGCGGGTGAGTGTGAGCAGATCAGAGACCCGCATCATCGAGAGATCGGGCAGCTTCTCATCCTCGGAGACGCCGAACGCGGCGCGAAGAAAGGCGGGCGACACTGTGTCGGATCGCTCCTCGCGGGTCAGCCTGTGCAAGCTGGTGTCCTCGGCCGGCGGCAACGCGGTCAGTCGGACGTCGCGGCCCGCCAGTTCGGAGAGCTTGGCATGCACGCCATCGTCACTGCTGGACACCACCGTGCCGTCGGGAAAAGTGATTTCGACCTCGGGGACATTCCCGGGGCCGGCATCCGCGGAGACGGGCCCGACGTATCGGGCCGTCGCCGTCAGCAGGACCGGTAATTGCCGCGCCGACGCCGTTACATCACGCTCGACGTCTCGCACGGCCCACAGCCGGTCGCCCAGCATTCCGCGAGGACCCAACTCCGCGTGGTCGACCTGGCCACCGCCGAGAGACTTCACCGGATAGCGCCATAGTTGAGCAACCTGGCCGATCGTCATATCGACACGGTACGACGCTGCGTCAGGTGGCAGGCCCCAATCCCGTCATGTAGCGGCGTGCCAAGTCCTGATACGCGCCGGGGTTGGTGTCCACCCACATCTGCGCCCCGGTGCCCGCGATCGGGCCCCGCACCTTGGCAGGCGACCCGGTCACCACCACCTCGTCGGGGATCTTCGTGCCGCCGACCACCAGCGAGTGCGCGGCGATCAGGCTGCGCGAACCGATCACCGCACCGTCGAGCACGGTGCAGTGGTTGGCGAGCACAGCCTCGGCGCCGATATGCACCCCGTGCACCACGCAGCCGTGCGCGATCGTTGCACCGGGGCCGACGTCGACGGGAATGCCCGGCGGTGCGTGCAGCACGCAGCAGTCCTGCACGTTCGCACCCTGACGGACGATGATGGGGGCGAAATCGGCCCGCAGCACGGCGTTGAACCACACCGACGCACCCGCCTCGACATGAACGTCGCCGATCAGGGTGGCTGTTGGGGCAATGAACGCGCCTTCATCGACCGTCGGCGAACGGCCCTCAAATGAATACAACGGCATCGTCTACATATACACCGCAGGTAAAACACGTTTAGATTGCGCACTGGGAGGCAAAAACTGTAACGTGTTCTAGTTAGAGAGCTCAGATTGGGAGGCCCGACGGTGACCACCGAAACTGCAGGCATTCGCGAGATCGACACTGGCGCCCTGCCGGACAGGTACGCGCGTGGCTGGCATTGCCTTGGCCCGGTGAAGGACTACCTGGACGGCAAGCCGCACGGCATCGAGATCTTCGGCACCATGTTGGTGGTCTTCGCCGACTCCCATGGCGACGTCAAAATCCTGGACGGGTACTGCAGGCACATGGGCGGAAACCTCTCTCAGGGCGCCATCAAGGGTGACGAGATCGCATGCCCGTTCCACGACTGGCGCTGGGGCGGCGACGGCAAGTGCAAGCTGGTGCCCTACGCCAAGCGCACACCGCGGTTGGCGCGCACACGGTCGTGGTCGACGGATGTGCGCGGCGGTCTGCTGTTCGTTTGGCACGACCACGAGGGCAACCCACCGCAGCCGGAGGTGCAGATCCCGGAGATTCCGGAGTCCGCCAGTGACGAATGGACCGAGTGGCGCTGGAACTCGATTCTGATCGAGGGCTCGAACTGCCGCGACATCATCGACAACGTCACCGACATGGCGCACTTCTTCTATATCCATTTCGGTCTGCCGACGTACTTCAAGAATGTGTTCGAGGGACACGTCGCGTCGCAGT
>JAVXWV010000776.1:0-2968 GCA_032230775.1 Mycobacterium sp.
AGGCGGTCGGCCGCTGCCGGTCTTCTGCGCGTCGTTGCGCACCGCCGACGCCGGACTGCTGGACGTGCTCGCGACCGCCGACGCGATGGTGACCACCGTGCTGGCCGCAGGCGGCGCTACGGCCGCCACCGCAACGGCAGGCGGCAACGACGACAGTTGGAACGTGGCCCATTTGGCCGCCCTGGACATCCCGATCCTGCAGGGCCTGTGCCTGACCAGCTCGCGCGCGCAGTGGTCCGACAACGACGACGGCGTTTCGCCGCTCGACGTCGCGACTCAGATCGCGGTTCCTGAGTTCGACGGGCGCATCGTCACGGTTCCGTTCTCGTTCAAGGAGATTGACGACGAGGGCCTGATCTCATACGCCGCCGATCCCGAGCGATGCGCCCGCGTCGCCGGGCTGGCCGTCAAACACGCCCGGCTGCGGGCGATTCCGACCACCCGCAAACGCGTGGCGGTGGTGTTCTCGGCATACCCGACCAAGCATGCCCGCATCGGCAACGCCGTCGGGCTGGACACCCCGGCTAGCGCGGTTGCGCTGTTGCGGGCCATGCGCGACGCGGGCTACGGCGTCGGCGAGATCCCCGGCGTGGACGCCGAGGATGGCGACGCGCTCGTCCACGCGCTGATCGAGCGCGGCGGCCAAGATCCTGACTGGCTCACCGAAGGGCAGCTCGCGGGCAACCCAATCCGGGTATCGGCCAAGGACTATCGCGACTGGTTCGCCACGCTGCCGCACACGCTCACCGATGCCGTGATCAAACATTGGGGCCCGCCGCCGGGGGAACTGTTCGTCGATCGCAGCCAGGACCCCGACGGTGAGATCGTGATCGCCGCGATGCAGGCCGACAACGTGGTGCTGATGGTCCAACCACCACGGGGCTTCGGCGAGAACCCGGTGGCGATCTACCACGATCCCGACTTGCCGCCCAGCCATCAGTATCTCGCCGCGTACCACTGGATAGCCGCCGATTTCGGGGCCGACGCCGTTGTGCACCTCGGCAAGCACGGAAACCTGGAGTGGCTGCCTGGCAAGACGCTCGGAATGTCGGCGGCGTGCGGCGCCGACGCCGCTCTTGGCAACCTGCCGCTGATCTACCCGTTTCTGGTCAACGACCCGGGGGAGGGTACCCAGGCCAAACGCCGCGCACACGCCACCCTGGTCGACCACCTCATCCCACCGATGGCCCGCGCCGAAAGCTACGGCGACATCGCGCGATTGGAGCAGCTGCTCGACGAGCACGCCAACATCGCCGCACTCGACCCTGGCAAGCTGCCCGCGATCCGTCAGCAGATCTGGACGTTGATGCGGGCAGCGAAGATGGACCACGACCTCGGCCTTGAGGACCGGCCCGACGAGGACTCATTCGACGACATGCTGCTTCACGTCGACGGCTGGCTGTGCGAGATCAAGGACGTCCAGATCCGCGACGGGCTGCATGTTCTCGGTGTAAGGCCCACCGGCAGCGTCGAACTCGACCTGGTGCTGGCGATTCTGCGTGCGCGCCAGCTGTTCGGCGGCGACCAGACCGTGCCGGGATTGCGGCAGGCGCTCGGCCTGGCCGAGGACGGCAACGACGACCGCGCCGCCGTCGACGCCGCGGAGGCCAGTGCTCGCGGACTCGTTGCCGCGCTGCAGGCCACAGGGTGGGACGCAGATGCCGTCGACACACTGACGCACAACGCCGACGTCGCCCGCATCCTGAAGTTCGCGGCAACAGAAGTGGTTCCGCGGCTGGCAGGCACGTGCGACGAGATCGTGCAGATCCTGCGTGCGCTCGACGGGCGGTTCATCGCGGCGGGCCCTTCGGGATCACCGCTGCGCGGCCTGGTCAATGTGCTGCCTACCGGACGTAACTTCTATTCCGTCGACCCCAAGGCGGTGCCGTCGCGGCTGGCGTGGGAAACCGGTGTGGCGATGGCAGATTCGCTGCTGGACCGGTATCGCTCCGACTACGGACACTGGCCGCAATCGGTTGGGCTCTCGGTATGGGGTACGTCGGCCATGCGGACCTCGGGCGACGACATAGCCGAAGTGCTCGCACTGCTCGGGGTCCGCCCGGTGTGGGACGACGCGTCGCGACGGGTGGTGAACCTGGAGCCGATCCCACTGGCCGAGCTCGGCCGTCCCCGCATCGACGTGACGGTGCGGATCTCCGGCTTCTTCCGCGACGCGTTCCCACATGTCGTCACGATGCTCGATGACGCGGTGCAACTCGTCGCACACCTCGACGAGCCTGCCGACGACAACTACGTGCGCGCCCACGCGCAGGCCGACCTTGCCGAACACGGTGACCAACGTCGCTCCACCACAAGGATATTCGGATCAAAACCGGGCACGTACGGCGCTGGCCTGTTGCAGCTCATCGACAGCCGCAACTGGCGCGATGACGCCGACCTCGCCGAGGTCTACACCGCTTGGGGCGGCTTCGCGTACGGCCGCGGCCTGGACGGGGCGCCCGCCGCCGACGACATGAACCGGCAGTATCGGCGGATCGTGGTGGCCGCCAAGAACACCGACACCCGCGAGCACGACATCGCCGACTCCGACGACTACTTCCAGTACCACGGGGGCATGATCGCCACGGTGCGGGCCTTGACCGGACAGTCACCGGCCGCCTATATCGGCGACAACACCAGGCCCGACGCTGTGCGCACCCGCACGCTGTCGGAGGAGACCACCCGAGTATTCCGGGCCCGAGTCGTCAACCCTCGCTGGATGAACGCGATGCGGCGGCACGGCTACAAGGGCGCTTTCGAGATGGCCGCCACCGTCGACTATCTGTTCGGCTACGACGCGACCGCGGGCGTGATGGCCGATTGGATGTACGAACGGCTCACGCAGGCATATGTCCTCGACGACGAGAACCGCAAGTTCATGGCCGAGTCGAACCCGTGGGCGCTGCACGGCACGGCCGAGCGCCTGCTTGAAGCCGCCGGGCGGGGGATGTGGGCGCAACCGGAACAG
>JAVXWV010000803.1:0-12214 GCA_032230775.1 Mycobacterium sp.
GCAACCACGGACTTGAACACCGACTTGGGCAGCCGCAGCTGCATCTCGGCCTTCGTGAAGACGTTCGCACCGAACACGGCGCCCGGCGCCTCGGTGGGGTCGAAGCTGATTGCAGGCGGCACATACGCCTCGACGTTGTTGATCGCCTGCAGGCGTACTGCATTTCCGCTCAATGGAGTTCCTATCGCTGCGATCGCCCGCACCCTTTGCGAACGTTGACCGGCCCACAGTAGGTAGCTTCGATAGCAAACTTGTTACGTGCGTGTCACCGACAGAATGTGAGCTCGGCGCGGTGAGCCCACCGAACGTCCTAGGCTGGACAGATGGCCACCCGTCACCACCCCGACCGCGACATCGACGCCGGCTACGACGAGCATGCGGTCACCGTCGCCGGTCCGAAGCATGAGGCGGCCGGCGTCAAGGCCGTCATGGTGTCGCTGCAGCGTGGGCTGGAATCCATGGGTGCGGCGCGGACGGCCGCTGCGCTGGCCCGGCTGAATCAGCGGCACGGCTTCGACTGCCCGGGGTGCGCGTGGCCGGAGGAGCACGGCGGCCGCAAGCTGGCCGAGTTCTGCGAGAACGGGGCCAAGGCCGTCGCCGAGGAGGCCACCACGCGCGTGGTCACCCCCGAGTTCTTCGCCCGGCATTCGATCGCCGACCTGGAGGGCAGACCTGAGTATTGGCTGTCGCAGCAGGGCCGGCTCACCCATCCGGTCGTACTGCGACCGGGCGACGACCATTACCGGCCGATCGGCTGGGACGACGCCTACCGGTTGATCGCCGAGGAACTGCAGGTCTTGGACAGCCCCAACGAGGCGTTGTTCTACACGTCGGGGCGCACCAGCAATGAGGCGGCGTTTCTGTACCAGCTGTTGGTCCGCAGCTTCGGAACCAACAATCTGCCGGACTGTTCCAACATGTGCCACGAGTCCTCGGGCACGGCGTTGACCGATGCGATCGGCATCGGCAAGGGCTCGGTCACCGTCGAGGACGTCACCATGGCCGACCTGATCGTCATCGCCGGCCAGAATCCAGGCACCAACCATCCGCGGATGTTGTCGGTGCTGGAGAAGGCCAAGGCCAACGGCGCGAAGATCATCGCGGTCAATCCCCTGCCGGAGGCCGGGCTGATCCGCTTCAAGGACCCACAGAAGGTGCAAGGCGTGGTCGGGCACGGCGTCCCGATCGCCGACGAGTTCGTGCAGATCCGGCTCGGCGGTGACATGGCGTTGTTCGCCGGGCTGGGCAGGCTGCTCTTGGAGGCTGACGACGCCGCACCCGGCACGGTGCTCGACCGCGACTTCATCGCCGCGCATTGCGCGGGCTTCGACGAATACCAGGCCCGGACGCGGGCGGTCGACATCGAAACGGTGCTGGCGGCCACCGGAATCGATCGGGCCCAGCTCGATCTGGTGGCCCAGATGATGATCGCCTCGCAGCGCACGATCGTCTGTTGGGCGATGGGGCTGACACAGCACCGGCACGCAGTGCCGACGATCTCGGAGGTCAGCAATCTGCTGCTGATACGCGGCATGATCGGCAAGCCCGGCGCGGGTTTGTGCCCGGTGCGTGGTCATTCCAACGTGCAGGGCGACCGGACGATGGGCATCTGGGAGCAGATGCCCGAGGAGTTCTTGGCCGCACTTGACGACCGGTTCGGCATCGTCAGCCCCCGTGAGCACGGCCTTGACACCGTCGACGCCATCAGGGCGATGCGCGACGGACGCGCGAAGGTGTTCATGGGCATGGGCGGCAACTTCGCGATGGCCACACCGGATACCGCGGTCACTGAGGCCGCGTTGCGCCGTTGTTCGCTGACGGTGCAGGTGTCGACGAAACTGAACCGCAGCCATCTGGTGCACGGATCGACCGCGTTGATCCTGCCGTCGCTGGGGCGAACCGACCGCGACATCCAAAACGGCGCCAAACAGCAGGTGTCGGTGGAGGATTCGATGTCTATGGTGCATCTGTCGCGGGGCAGCCTGCACCCTCCGAGCGACCAGGTGCGCAGCGAGGTCGCGATCGTCTGCCAGTTGGCGCGCACCCTGCTCGGGCCGGACCACCCGGTGCCGTGGGAGCAGTTCAACGACGACTACGACACCATCCGCGATGCGATCGCAGCCGTGGTGCCGGGTTGTGACGACTACAACCGCAAGGTGCGCGCACCCGACGGTTTCCAGCTGCCACACGGCCCACGGGATGCGCGTGAATTTCCCACCAGCACAGGCAAAGCCAACTTCGCGGTCGACCCGTTGGAGTGGGTGCCGGTGCCGGAAGGCCGGCTGATATTGCAGACAATGCGCAGCCACGATCAGTACAACACCACCATCTACGGCCTCGATGACCGTTACCGCGGCGTCAAGGGCGGCCGCAGGGTGGTGTTCGTCAACCCCGCCGACATCGAGCGCTTCGGCCTGTCCGACGGCGACCGCGTCGACCTGATCTCCGAATTCACCAACGGCGACGGCCAACTCCAGGAGCGTCGCGCCAAGGACTTCATGGTGGTTGGCTACTCGACGCCGGTTGGCAACGCCGCGGCCTACTATCCGGAGACCAATCCACTTGTGCCGCTGGACCACACCGCCGCCAGGTCCAATACGCCGGTGTCGAAGGCCATTGTGATCAGGCTGGAGCGCACGTAGATGGGAAGGGTGACGGCTAGGCGCCGTGTGCAGCACGTGACCGCCGACGACGCGGTCGCGCGGCCGGAAACGCTGGTCGTCGAGGAGCCGCTGGAGATCCGGGTCAACGGCAAGCCGATCACCGTCACCATGCGCACGCCGGGCTCGGATGTCGAGCTGGCGCAAGGCTTTCTGCTCACCGAAGGGGTCATCACACGCCGCGACGACGTGCTGACCGTGCGGTACTGCAAGGGCGCGGGACCCGACAATGTCAACACCTACAACGTGCTCGACGTGACGCTCGCCCCCGGCGTCGCCATGCCCGACGTTGACGTCACCCGCAACTTCTACACGACGTCGTCGTGCGGGGTGTGCGGCAAGGCATCGCTGGACGCGGTGCGACTGATCAGCAAGCACGGCCCCGGCGACGATCCATCGCTGGTCGCCGCGGAGACCCTGTCGGCGATGCCTGAGAAACTGCGTGACGCGCAGAAGGTGTTCGCCAGCACCGGAGGGCTGCACGGCGCGGCACTGTTCGACCTCGACGGCACCACACTGGTGGTACGCGAGGACATCGGACGGCACAACGCGGTCGACAAGGTCATCGGCTGGGCGCTCGAAGCCGACCGCATACCGCTGACGGGCACCGTGCTGCTGGTCAGCGGCCGGGCTTCCTTCGAGCTCACCCAGAAGGCCGTGATGGCGGGCATCCCCGTGCTGGCCGCCGTGTCGGCGCCGTCGTCGCTGGCCGTCGACCTGGCCAGCCAGTCCGGACTCACCCTGGTGGCCTTCCTACGGGGCGACTCGATGAACGTCTACACCCGCCCAGACCGCATCAAACGCTGATGTCCATGCTGAGGTACCCAGTCGTAGAACCAGTGCGCCGATTTCTCACTGATAATTCGCGTTCCGTGCCAATCGGGGCTTCCGATGTCCGCACCATGACGCGTGGCGAGCAGTTCCACCATCAGTTGAAGACTCCAGGCCGACGGGGCGGCCCTCGGTGGAATCCAGGATCGTCATGGCACACCCGATACCCGCGCCGCAGGTCACCCAAACCGCGCTCGGTGATACGTAACACGACCGATACGCCGGGTGTTCGTGCGGGCAACGCATCACTGAAAAGCGCTGTCGCACAGTGCTGTTGACGGCTGGACGAACTAGACTCTCGTATCCGCGTCGTACTGGGGAGTAGGCGAGCCTGGACACGATGGGCCGGCGGCGGGCCGCGTGAACCGAATATCGGGCGAACCCGCCGCCGTCGAATCACGGCTATGACGCCGTCACCTGCCCTTCCCTATTGTCGCAATCGATAGTGAGTCACTGGTACTGATGCCGCGGAGGGCTGCGCTGGGCGGCGCGCCTGCGTCGACCGGACGCGCTGTGCAGGGACGCGAACGCCTCTCGTGCGATGCCGGACGCCGGCCGGGCCAGCAGGTGCGAACCGATGGCCGGCGGCGGCGGGCATCGCGGTGCACGCAGCTGCGCGCACACGATCGCGTCCACTACCACGCCCAGCGCAGCGACGTCCGGGTCCAGCGACCGGTCAGGCCAATCGCCGGCCGTAGCCACCCGTTGCGTGGCAGTGCTCGTGAGAATGCCTGTGCACACCATCGCTGATCACCACGAACCGTGCCGAGCCGTCGAATCAGGCGTCGACGACCTGTTGACCGTTGCGTCGCTCGATGGAGATCTTGCGAGGCTTGGCCTTCTCGGCGACCGGGATGCGCAATTGCAGCACGCCTTCCTGGTAGGACGCCTCGATTCTGTCGGTGTCGAGGTTGTCCCCCAGGAACAACTGTCGGCTGAACACCCCCCGTGGACGTTCGGCTGCCAGCATCTCGCGGCCGGGATCGATGTCGGGCCGCTCGGCCCGCACTGTCACGACGTTGCGCTCCACGTCGAGGTCCAGTGATTCTTCTTTGATGCCGGGCAAATCGAACTCGACGACGAAGTCCTCGCCCTCGCGCCAGGCGTCGATCGGCATGACCGCCGGGCGGGCGGCGGTGCCGAGCACCTGTTGGGTCAGGCGGTCGAAGTCCCGCAATGGATCGGTTCGCATCAGCATCGTTGCCACCTCCAACTCCCTTCAATCGTCCCTCCGATGTTCGAAATCTTGTGTCATCAGACACAGGTTTTTATATATCACTGGTGCTAAGATTACGCAAGCAGCAGACGCAGATTTATTGAGCCAGTCAGGATAGGGAGCAGATGAATCCAGGAAACAAAGGCTCCGCCCCCCCGCCTGACCAGGGCGTATACGGCATCTCGGTGGCCGCTGAATTGTCCGGCATCGCGGTGCAGTCGCTGCGCCTTTACGAACGCCACGGTCTACTCGCCCCCGTCCGCAGCGAGGGCGGGACACGACGCTACAGCGTTGACGATCTTGCCCGCCTGGAGCGCATCACCACACTGCTGAACGCAGGAATCAATCTCGCGGGCATATCGCGCATCCTCGACCTCGAGGACGACAATGCGGCTCTGCGCGCCGCCGCGACCGACGGGATCGAACCGCTGGGACCCTAGTCGGCGCCCGACTGCGTTGGCACTCAAGCGAAGACCCGGGGTCGGTACTCCTCGGCGCGCCGGTCTGGCCGGTTTCGCCGGACTCCGTCATGGGTATTGCGCGAACCATGTGTGCCGAAGGAGGAAGTGAACTGGGCCAGGTCGGTGGCGCTGCGTACGTTCGCCCGGATTCGCCTTGCACTCAATCGGATTCGGCGCAGACCCGGCCAGCGCCAAGCCGCGAACCACGTCACCGCTGGGGAGCCAGCCGATAGCCGCGTCGATCGACCCCAAAGGAGCACAGGATGAGCAACATCAGTAAGGCGCTGTATGCGCCGTTGTCGATCGTGACCAGCGTGTCCGGCGGGCTGCTCGCCGGTGCGGTGTTCAAACGGCTCTGGCGACGCATCGACGACAGCGCCGCCGACCCGCCCGATCCGAAGGACCTGGACAGGTCGACGACGGCGGCCTTGTCGGCAGCGGCCCTGCAGGGACTGATCTTCGGCCTGGTGCGTGCCATGGTGGACCGCGCCGGCGCACGTGGCTATCGCGCCATCACCCATGACGCGCCGCCCGTGTGACGGCCCGAACGTGCGCCCGGGCACGTGTCCGCGAGGGCGCGACTCGCATTGCAGGAGCGAGGGTCGGTTCGACGCGAAGCGGTGTATGAGAGCGGTACGCACGGGTACTACAAAGGGGTGAGCGAAGACGGGTTGATCGTTATAGGCAGTGGGCCGGCGGGCGTGGCCGCCGCGGAATCATTCCGCGAACACGACACATCTAGTCCCGTGCGGATCCTGACCGCCGACCGCGATCTGCCGTACGCTCGGCCGCCCTTGAGCAAGGAGTACCTACGTGGCCAGGTCGAGGATGTGGGCCTACACCCCCGGCGGTGGTTCGACGACAGGGCGATTGACCTGGTCCACGACACGACTGTGGACGGCTTGGACCTCGCCGAGCAGACGGTTCGCGCAGGGGGACGGCGTCTTCGGTACGACAATCTCATCCTGGCGTGCGGCGCTGCGCCCGTTGCCCCTCCCATGCCCGGCGGCGGACGCGCCAGAACGTTGCGCTCTCTCGCCGACGCCACTGCTTTGCGAGACGCGGCAAACAACGCCAGTACCGCAGTCGTGATCGGCACCGGATTCATCGGTTGTGAGGTCGCGGCGTCGCTGGCGTTGCAGGGACTGTCAGTGACTCTCGTTGCCCCCGAACCGCGTCCACAAGAAACGCGCCTAGGCAGCGCGGCGGCAGAACGCTTGCGCGAATTGGTCATCCAGACCGGCGCGCACCACGTCGGCGGGGTCGGGGTTGAAGAGATCACCGACGTCGGTGTGCGGCTCGACAACGGCGTGACGATCGACTGCGATCTCGTCCTGGCCGCGACAGGCGTGACGCCGCAGCACCGCCTCGCCGCCGACGCCGGCCTTGAGGTACGTGATTCCCGCATCGTCGTCGACTCTGACATGAGCACCTCGACGAACGGTGTGTACGCCGCCGGCGACGTTGCGCTAGCCCTGCACGCCGTCGCAGGACGGTATGTGGCTGTCGAACACTGGCAGGACGCGCTCGATCAAGGGGCGATCGCGGGGACCTCGGCGGCTGGCAAAAGGGCGACATGGAATGGCGTGCCTGGTTTTTGGAGCACCATCGGCGAGGCCACCATCAAGTACCATGCGTGGGGCGACGGCTACCAACGCAGCCGGATGCTCAGCCACCCCGACGGCTTCACTGTGTGGTACGAGGCCGACGACGCCGTCGTCGGTGTCCTCACCCACAATGCCGACGACGACTACAACCTCGGCCAACGGCTTATCGCAGAGCGGCGGCCTGCACCGGTGCCCATGCAGTGAGGCACGGCAACACCCACCGATCGCGACGCAGGGCTGTGCCGGGGTAGGCCGCAGCGGCGGCCCGAGCAAGTCAGGATTGACCCGGCGCCCCGTTAAAGACCGTTGTGGTCATCGAAAGCGTGATATCACAAGTCATTTGCCCTTCAAGCTGCCGATACCCAGCGACGTGTCGTTGGGCTTCTCGATGTGGTCGACATAGGCCTGCGGATCACGGTCTGTGATTTTCAGTCCCCGGGTCGTGGGATGCTGCGCCATGAAATCGCTGTATTGCTCGCCGAGCGCCTCGCGCAGACCGATCGGCGCATGGCGACGAAAGTCCGATAGACCCTCCCGTTCTTCCTCACCCATATGATCGTCATTCGCCACCCTCGTGCGACCAACTGCAGCCCACCATTGATCGGTACCCACAGCCGCCGCGTTGGCCTCTCGCACGCCGTCACGAATGTCATTGTGATCACCGATCGCGTCGAGCGTTTCCCCCTCCGGGTCGTCGGCGCCCCGCTCGAGCAGCTGCGGGTAAAAGATCTTCTCCTCTATGTACGCGTGCACGTCCAACTTGTCGGCCAGGGGACGCCATACCCGCTCGAGCCCTACCCTGTTCATCGTTTCGCGTGCCTGCAGTTCGTCGAGTTTCGCGAACTGCTCGCGAAACCATTCGTGGTCGGCGAGTATCAGCGCAGTGATGTCAGCCATGGCGGTGCCGATGCACCGCATGCTGCGGACCTGGCCGTCGCGGGATGATCGTGGTCATCAATCTCAGTATGCTCCCGATGTTCTCCGCTCATGACAGGCTGCGAAGGGCCAAGGCTCGACGCCTGCTCGATCGGCGAATCTGCGCGCTCGGCGCCCGTCGGGCAGCGCATCTCCATAGCCGTATCGCTGTTCTGCGAGGGTCGCTAATATGCGGCGGACCCGAGGCTGGGCTGTCTGCTCAACGACAGGGCTGCCCTCGGGGTCCGCCTAACGAGCGTCGCGATGCAACCAAGTCACAACGCCCGCTACAGGAATCTGTAACCGCAGTGAAGGCAGACTAATCCCCTCCGGGCGGCCAGATCTGCCTCTCGGCGAACGGCGACCGCTCGGTCCCTCGCCGCACGACAGATTACCTGTTGGCCCGTTCGAGCGATCTCGCGATACCTACCGCAGACTCCGGCTGGCACAGGCTACTGATTCCGTCGCTGCGAGCCTCGATTGGACTGGAATGCACTAGGGCTCCGCGTGAGACTGTCCGAAAAACGAAGTCCAACAAAGGCTTAAAAGATCTTGATGAAACCAAAACACGTGCCATCGAATCGGTAGTACTCTCAACCTCGGTTGAGGTTACAGCCGGTCGCGGCGCAACCTACGCCGCGTTTCCGGTCTTCAGGCTGCAGGGCCGTTGACATCTTCGCTGCCTCGGGCTCCAGCGAGTTCACCTCATGCCCTTGCTCACGCTGTCCGGCTCTCTCGATCGGATTTGCCGACCGTCAATGAAACACAGCGCTTTGGCCCAGCCGTGTTCGAAGTTAAGCGTCCTCTTGCAGGAGCTGCTGTGGACCTATGCCGACTCGAGCCTCGCGCGAGAGATCAACGCGCTCAAATGCGCGGCGAAGCCGTCGGGCGCCCTCCCCAGCTGCCGCCGCGATGTAACGACCGACAATTGCGGGTCACGCTCGATGCGCAGGTCGGCCGACTCGAAACGGGCGACCAAATCGACGTCTTCGTCGCTCGCAAGCGCCGCGAATCCTCCTACCCGCCAATACCAGTCGGCGCGGAACCCCATGTTGGCCCCATGCACGTGCCCATGACCGTCGGGGTGACTCTTCGACCGGTATGCGGCCAGGTAGTGCCGCGCCGCTGCGGCCGGAAACTCACGCCAGGTCGAAATGCGCACCACGCCAAGAACCATGTCGACATCGGCAGCGATCTGGCGCAGCAGCCAGTCGGGATCCACTACGGTGTCGGCGTCGGTGGTGGCATACCAAATCCGCGAGTCGTCGGCCGCCGCCTCTCCGCACAGGGTGCGCGCATAGGAAAACCCCGCCGCCCGCGCCGCGCCGACATTGCGCGCGTCAATCGCCACGAAATGCACGTCAGAGCCGAATTGTCCTGTCAACGCCTCGCTGCCATCATCGGAGCTGTCGAGCACGACGACGACGACTACCGGGACAGATAGGCGGGCCGCCGCCCTGAGCACTGCCTTCACTGAAGACGGAAGATCATCCGCTTCGTTGTGGGCAGGAATGACCACCACCGCCCTATCGAACGCATGACCACGTCCATTCGACGCCGCGCGTGCGCTACTTGCTGCGCAGGTCGTTGAGGTCGTCCGCATACCTGCCTCCAGTGCGAGTTCTTCCCATCTGCCAACGCGCCCCCATTCTGGGTGGACGCCGTCAGGAGGTACCCCGGGCGTTGCGCGACAAAACTCTTTGTGGTGCCCAGAAATTGAGCCTCCGAGCCAATCGAGCCGGCCTGCCGAGAGGCACTGAGTGATCACAACCTCTTTTCGCACGCGAAAGCGGTCGGGCGGCCGTCCATCCGTCGGTGCTCGGCGCGGGCTAGCCGGACGGGCTAACGAGCTGCAGTGATCGGTGGGCCCGGCTCGACCGGCGAACCAGTAGTAGCGCCTCGGTCGCCGATCCCACAGCGGGAACTAGCTTGTCGTGATCTGCCACTCGAAGGAGCCGCTTCACCGCATGGCCGGCGATCACCGCCCATGTCGTGCCGGCGCGCGCGCATTGCATGTTGAGCGCGAACAGTGCATGAAGTCCGTCAAGGGCGATGAAGTCGACGCCAGCCAAGTCGACGATCAAAGCGGCGCGCTCAGATGCCAGTTCGCCGGCGCGGTGGCTCAACTCGTCGGCGTTCGATGCGTCGATCTCGCCGCTAATCGAGATCACCGAGAGTCCAGTGACGGACTTCGCCCTCAAACGGGCGCCGCGGCAACCGAAGAACGTGGTCCCGCTCTGCTGTGAAGCATCGTCGATGTCGTTATGTGCAGCAGTCATGTACCAGCCCTCGCCAACTTGTTCTCGATGTGGCGGAAACGCCGAGCATACGAACGAGCCTGGAACGCAGCCACCGTTGGGTGAACCCGGCGTATTCCTCAGGCTGGAATCTCAACCTCGAAATGAATTCAACGCCGGAGATTTTCAGCGCACATCCCCCATCTGGGTGACAGGCAGTATTACTCCGTCCTCCATGCAGGGCCGCGTGCTAATCCGCGGGAGCCAACGAGACACTCCGCCCGATCGACACACAGCCCAACCCGCTCCTGGGCGGGGCCTTTCTGTATTCGCTCATCCGAAGCTGGGTTACGGTGACGTGGTGGGTTCGGCTAAGGCAGACGGCGACGCAGACGCTGTAGAACCGGATGTTGCTCCTCGCGACGAGGAGGCCACCTTTGATCGCCTTGTCGATGAGGGAACTCAGCGGCTCGGACGCTCGTGGGTCCAGCTCATCGCCACCGGGCTTCTCGGCGGACTCGACATCGGCGTCGGGTTGCTTGCGTTCTTGCTCGTGAAACACTTGACGCACAATGAACTGCTGGCCGGCGTGGCCTTTTCGTCGGGTTTCATCGCGTTGACTCTGGCCCGCAGCGAACTGTTCACAGAGAACTTCCTCGTTCCCGTCGTCGCCGTCGTCGCCAAGTCCGGCACGTTCATCGCGTTGATGCGGTTATGGGCGACCACCCTGGTGACCAATCTGGTCGCCGGCTGGTTGTTGATGGCACTATTTGCCCTTGCGATCCCCGATCTCGCCGAAACCGCTATCGAAACCGCCCAGAAGTACGTGGACCTGGGAGTTACCTGGCACGCGTTTGCACTGGCCGTGGTCGGCGGCATGTTGATCACGGTGATGACCCACCTTCAGCACGCGACGGAATCCGACGGCGTGCGGTTGGTTCCCGCGGTGATTGTGGGCGTCCTTTTATCGATCGGCCATGTCAACCACGCGATTGTGGCGTCGATTGATTGTTTCGCCGCCCTCGTGGCCGGCGCGCCGTTCGGGTACGCCGACTGGGGCGAGATGGTCGTGGTCGCAATAGTCGGGAACGTCATCGGCGGGGTAGGCCTGGTAACCGTACTGCGCTTAATGCAGATCCCGCACAAGGTAATTGGCGAACGCGATGACAATGACTCGAAACCTAGGGGCCGCCGAGCACGCTGAGCACGCCGGATCGCGGCTTATCGAGTGACTCATATGCTCTCCGGTTCGACCGCTGTTGTCGAGAAGCTATATCAGCGGCATCCTTAGTCGGCCGGCGCGGCGGACACGTTCAGAGGCTGCTACAGGCGTCTGAGGCGGCAAAGGAGCGCATGCTTGCGCCGCATCCCGCGCTATCCCGCCGTTACATGTAACTTCGTGCCGGGGCCTCGTTTTCCCCTATGCAGCACAACAGCGCCCCCGGGTTTCAACTCGGCGAATTCTGTGAATCATCTCCGTGCCATTCCCACGCGAGAGAGGTCCTCAGTGAAGCGAATCGTCTACTCCGCCCTGGCAGCATCGGCGGCGGCAGCCGTCATGAGCGGATGCTCGGCCTCCGAGATCGTTAACACCGGTGGCGACACGAAGTGCAAGGACTTCCTCACCCAGGACGAAAAGAAGCAGAACGACGAAGTCAGCAAGATGCTCAAGGACAAGAGCGGCCAGGATCCGACGAATATGGAGATCACCGCGACGAAGGCCTCGGTCACGCTCTATTGCCAGGCGCTCGGCAAGGAAGACACGAAGATCTCAGAGGCTCCGCACGGCTGAGCGGCACTGCGGCGGTATCGAGCCGACCGTCAGCGGGATGGTCACCGTCCTTGCGTCGCCGCTCATCACCAGAAGACGTAGCTACCGTCGACAGGAACTAGCCGCCGATCACGGAGCACGCGAACCCTAATTGCGTAGGCGTTAGCCGACGGATTCACAGTCGGAAGTCGCCTGAATTTCGCTGTGCCCCAATGACTCTCAAAGGCCAGTTGAACAGCGAAAAACGTGGCCGTGATCCAGACCGCGTGGAGTCAGATCCGGAGGCTGGGCGGCGGCACCGACCCACAGCCCAACCAACCGGCGACCAGGGCGCGGGATTTCACGGTGGTGCGGAGTTGTAGAGACAGGAGCCGCTGATTAGTAGGCTCCGTAGGCAGCCGCTCACGCAGCGGCCTCACCCTCAATGGAGAGGAATCGATATGCGCGCCATCCAGATTGAACAGTTCGGCGACCCCGCACAGGTGCTCCGCGTCGTCGACATCGAGGAGCCGCCGC
>JAVXWV010000256.1:0-6380 GCA_032230775.1 Mycobacterium sp.
AGGTAGACGCTGGCGAGGATGAAGAAACCCCACATGGTGAAGAAGTGCGCCATGCCGGGGATCGACCACTTCAGCAGTCGGGTTTGCCCGAACACCTCTGTGATCTGTGTGGTGATGCGAGTGCTGAGGTGGTCCTTGCGGCCGTGCTCGTCGCTGGTCTTCTGGCCCGACCGGATCAGGTTCGTCAGCCAGAGCACGCGCTTAGCGGCGAACACCAGCACGACCGCTGTCATCAATAGCCCGATGATGAGCCTGATCAGCGTCTGCGTATCCACCGCGTGCCTCCCGCTCCTAAGTTACTCAAGGGTAACTTATTCGATGTTACTGGTCAGTAATTTTTGCTCATGGCCTGCTCAAGCCCGGGCTCATAGTTGCATCTCGCGCGGAAACACCGCTACCAAGGTCGCCCTAACTAGACCTTGGGGGTTGTCGTGGTCCCTCCGGTGCCCGCACTAGCCAAATGCACTCAAACAGCAACGGCTCAGCCCTGGGGAGTCAGCATGGCGCGCAGCATCGACAACATCTCCGACCGCGATTCGGCGCCGATTCGGCGGCGAATCCGTGCGACATGGTGCTCGACGGTCTTGGGTGAAATCAATAACTGCTCCCCGATTCCTTTGTAGGGCATTCCAAGAAGGACGAGCTTGGCGACCTCAACTTCCTTCTTCGACAACCGCGCATAGGACGGCGTGCTCGAGCGGGTGTCAGTCGAGGCCGACTCCGGCCCCACCCCTTCCTCAGCGGCACCAGACTTGAGGTCGCGCGCCAGTTGCAGCATCGCCCCTGAGACGCGCCCGTCGGGGGTCTGCAGTGCGGCCTGACTGGCCAACCGGGTGCCGTCCCAGGTCAGGCCGAACTGCGACAACCCCCTGGCCGCCGCAGTCACCTCGTCGGTGTCGACGTGATTGGCGAGTACCCGCAGCCAAGTACGCCCAGCGTTGGCAAGCGCCTTGGCAAATGTGCTGTTGGCCCCGTCTTCTCGGCTGGCGGAAGTCAGCGCCTGGCCGTGCGGCGCAACCGCTTCCGGCGAACTGGCCAGGATCCCTGCGTGTACGCCTGCCCAGTGCAGCGGCACCGACCACAGCACCGGATTGCCGAGCGACTCGAGCAGGGCGAAGGCCTCGGTCAGGGAGTGCTGCATCCGGTCGACCTGGCGCATCCTTGCGGCGGCCACCCACAGCTCGCCAAGTGGCAGCAGCGAGAACAGGTCCATCGAGTACTCGGCGAGCACCTCGACCGCCGCATACCAATGCCTTTGCACCGCACCACTGTCGCCGCTGCGTCTGGCGATCGCGGTCTGCAGCGCGGCGGCCCACAGCGCGTCGCGGCGGTGCAGCACCGCGTCGGCAGTCGCGGCAACATCGGCGGCCGCGGCGGTCAGCTGTCCATCGAGCATCCGCACCCAGCCCAGCAGCAGTCTGTGCCGATGGGACGAAAAGGACTCATCTGCGGTGTCCGTCTCAGCGCCTGCGCGCACGGCCCTGCCGATCACGCTGCGGGCGCGCACCGGGTCGCCGCCGTGCAGTGCGGCCAATGTCACCAGCGCAGCGGGGGTGTCCGGCGCGACGCCAGGTGGCTGCTGTTCGGTGGTGATCGAATGGCCCAGCCGCGCGACGGCGACCGGGAACGGCTGATCCAGCGACAACAGCAGACCCTCGGCGAGGCTGCGTGCGGCGCGTGCGGTTGACGTCGGCGGCCCCGCGCTCTCAGCGCTCAGCGCTGCACGTGCGGCGTCGAGGTCACCGGCAGCGACCGAAACGATCGTGCCCGACGCGCTCACGAATGCGTCGGGATACGGCCCAAGCCACCGGAACAGGTCGGCAGCCTGCGCCGCGCTGCCGTCGTGCACGGCGATACTGGCGGCGATCCGGACCGCGGCCGCGCGCTCGGCCGCGTCGTCGGAGCCGAGCAGCTCGTCGGCCAGCCGACCCGCGGTGGTGCAGTCACCGGTCAGCGCGAGTGCGTCGGCGAGGCGCGCGGACAGAGCCGTCGCTCCTGCATCGGCTGCGGCCCGATACAGCCGCGCCGCCCGCGCCGGCTGACCACGGGTGCGCGATGCCAGCTCGGAAAGCTCGCTCGCCAACCGGTCGTCGTGTAACCCGTGTTCGGCCAGCCGTAACGCGAGATCCGCTGACAGCGTTGATGATTCGAGCTGCGACAGCAGTAGTGAAATCTCGGTGTCGTGGTGGCGCGCGGTCCCGATGATCCCAGCGATGCAGCGGTGGACCAACCGCAGGAACGTGTGGCTGTGCGACGGCTCGATCAGGCCACTGGCGCGGGCCCGGTCGACGAGGGCCTGAGCTTCCTCCGCGCCGACCCGCAGCGCCGCTGCGACGTCGTCGGGCCCGAGCTCCGGGCTCAGCGACGACACCAGCAGCGTGTCGAGCACCGGTTCGTCGAGGCGGCGCAGCCGCTCGATGAGCGCAAACTTGGCGGCTTGCATGATCGCAGTCGCAGGTTCCTCACCCTCGGGTGAGCCTGCCGCGGAGATCGCGGGCTGCAGCAGGAACGGCAGACCGGCTGTCGCCATCATCAGTGACCGGATGATCGCGGAAGTCGTTGGGGCGCCCAGTGTTTCGGCCGCAGCGCGGCGGACGTCCGCGGGGCTGAGCGCGCCGAGCGACACCGTTGGGTTCTCCCGCTCCATGGCCGTGGCCAACGAGCGCAGCGGCGGGTGGTGTGCGAGCGGTTCGGCCGCGACCACGATCGTCGACGCCGGATCGGTGACCCGCTTGCAGAGCTGGCCGAGTTCTGCGTCGTCGAGCAAGTGCACGTCGTCAATCACGAATGCAGCGGCCGGGTCATCCCCTTCGCGGGGCGGCCCCGTCAGCACCGCAACCCCGGCATCGCGCAGCGCCGACCGGACGGCCGCGAGGACCGAGCTCTTACCGGTGCCGATGCCTCCGGACACCAGCACCTTGACCGGGGCCGTCGGCGCGGCGAGCACCGATGCCACCATGTCGTGCGCGGCCGGCGGGATGCCGGTGAGCGGATCTGACGCCGGTGTCGCCATGGGCCACGGCTAAGGGGCCGGCGCAGGCGCCGGCGCGGCGGCCGAGGTCGTGGTGGTCGTCGTCGGCGGCTTCGTGGTCGTCGTCGTGGTGGTCGTCGGCGTGGTCGTCGTGGTCGTCGTCGTGGTTGTCGTCGTTGTCGTGGTGGTGGTCGTTGTCGTGGTGGTGGTCGTTGGCGGCGTGGTGGTCGTGCTTGGTGGCGGGGGCGGCGGCACCACCGACGTGCTCGGCTCCCCGTTGGAGCCGGTGACTGTGATCGTTTGTGACGTTTGTGAAGTCGGTGGCTGCCCGGGTGACGGGCCGGTCTCGACGTGGGTGGCGGTTTCGGTCACCGGGCCGGTGTCGCTGCTCGTGCCGGTGAGCGTGATCGCAAGCCCACCGACGGCCAGCAGCACGGCCGCGGCCGCCGCCCCGAACAGAATGGGCGGGCGCTTGTACCAGGGCAGCGGCCCTGGCTCGGGCTCATAGCCCTCTTCTTCGTGCGCGAACGCGACCTGTGGGCGGGCGTCGGTCGGTCCCTGATCAAAGGTGTAGTCCTCGCCGGAATACGGCACCGGCTCTGCACCAGGCGCATCGTCCTGCGACCAGGCCAACGCACGGAATGTCGCCGACGGTGTTCCGTCAGAGGCGGACTCGGAGGCGGCCAAACCCGCGGCGCCCGCGGCCCAACCTGCGGCGGCCATGCCCGTCGGCGCGTCCGCGGCGGGGGCCAACCCCGTCGGCGCCATGCCGGTGGGCGCATCCGCCTCCAGTGCGCGGTCGGCCATAAGCGCGGCGCCTGCAGCGACGTTGATTTGAGATTGGGGCGTGGTGACGACAGGAGAACGCAGGCGCTCCGACAGCTGTTGGGTGACTCGCGGAATCTTGGCCCCGCCGCCGACCGTCGCCACCGCGGACACGCTGGCTGCGGGAATGTTGTTGCGCTGCAACGCTTCTTCGATGACAGTCAGCAGACCGGCGAGCGGCACCGCGATGAGGCTCTCGAGCTCGTTACGGGTGACCCTGACGTCGGAGTTGAACCCGGGCAGCTCGGCAGGCACAACCGTCGATGTCTCGGCGGACAGCCGTTCCTTGGCCTGCCTGGCCTGATCACGCAGTCGGGCCAGCGCTCCGAGTCCCAGCGTGCCGGTGGTATCGGCGTTGTTGGCATCGGCGATTCCGGACACCACATGGTTGAGCAGGGCCTGGTCGATCTGGTCGCCGGAGAAGTCGGAATAGCGGACCGTCTCGCCGATCTGGGCGAACTTCGCACCGGCGTCGGCAAGCGTGACGCTGGTTCCGCTACCGCCCAGGTCCACCAGCGCGACGACGCCGCTTGACGGCAGCCCCGGTGCGGCCTGCAGCGCGGCGAGCGCCGCAATCGAATCCGGGACGAGCGCCGCGGGCACACCGTTCGGTGCCAGGCTGGGCTTTGCGCGCAGCGCGCCCCGGAGCGCACCGACGGTCGCGGGGCCCCAGTGCGCGGGCACCGCGATCGCGACGGGGGCGCCGCCGCCGACAGTGCGCGCCATCGCGTCGAGGGCCTCGACGAGCACCCGCTCGCCGACATGTGGAGAGCCATCGGCGGCCACCAGCGGAACGGGGTCGCCGACCCGCTCGACGAAACCGCTCAGCACGAGACCGGGCTGGTTCAGATTCATATTTTCGCCGGGCACGCCGACTTCGGCGGCGCGATCACTGAACAGCGTGAGGACCGAACGGCGCATGACCGGAGGGCGGCCCATTCTGGCCGCCACCAGGTTCGTCATCCCAATCGACAACCCGAGTGAGTCGCTCATGTTCCCCTCATTGGCAGGCCCGAATTTGGCCGATGCTCACGATAGCGGCTCAGGACGTCGGGAACAGGGAGATCCCCCTAGTGGCGGGAAAACCCCTAACGGGCAGTCCCCTAATGCCTCAGCGGCAGAGGTGGGTTCGGCACCGATCACCGCCGCCAAGTCCGCCGATAGCATCGGATCAGGCCTTTGGGCTATCGCCGCATATATGTGTGTAAGAGGAAGGAGGGTGTTTGATGGCAAACTCGCTACTGGACTTTGTGATGTCGTTGGTTAGTGACCCTGACGCCGCCGCAGCCTACGCCGCTGATCCGGCGCAGGCGATCGCCGACGCCAATTTGACCGATGTGACCAGCGTGGACGTCAATCATCTGATTCCGGTCGTCGCAGAATCGCTTTCGACCGCGGTGCCCTCTACAGGCGCCGACGGCCTGGTCGACGATCCGTCTGGCAACGTCTGGACCAGTGGGGCGGCGACCGCCGCATTCGATGCGTTCGACGACCATGTGCCAGCCATCGCGACCGACGATCTGCACTCGGTGGTCACCGAGCTGGTTACCGAACCCGATGCCGGCGTGCAATCGGGGCTTGACGCGCTTGCCGATGCAGGGGTGCCTGCCGTTGCGGGGGCCGATGACCCGTCGCTGCAGTTCGACGGCCCGGTGATCGACGATGCGCCGATCCACGACGCGCTGCCAGTGGACGACTGGAGCCATTCGGCACCCGTGGATCATCATCTGGACGCCGACGATTCCGGCTTCGACATCTTCGATTAGTCACCGACACAACGAACGTACAAGGCGTGGCCCGTACGGGCGACGCCTTGTACGCATTTGAGGTGCGGAAATATGACCGATAGCCAGCATTCGAACAACCTCCCCCAATCACCCCCTAATCCCCTAATAGGCACCCCACCGCTATCCCGGGACATGTTCCCCTAGGGAGGGGTTCTGGCCCCGTTTCTCCAACCTCGCGAGGCCCATAACGTTGTCACCAGTTCGCCGGACAGCCGGCGACCAGCTCCCGGAAACACACACAGAAAAGGACCACAGAAATGACTAATGTTCTCGACTGGATTCTCGACCTGTTCCGCGACCCGGTTCAGGCGCAGTCCTTTATCAACGACCCCGACAAGACCATGCAGAACGCCGGCGTGCAGAACCTCTCTGCCGCCCAGGTGAATGCGGTGGCCGCCTCTGTGGCGCCCGCTGCGGTCATCCAGGGCGGTGGCAACCCGGTCCACGGCCTGCAGCAGGCGGTGGCCCAGACCCACGGCATCGCCTTCGCCCCGGATCCCCAGCATGTCTTCGCTCCGCAGACCCAGGCGTTCAGCAACAACGACACGCTGAGCCACAACGACGTGCTGAGCAACAACGATCCCCACATCCTGAGCCCCGAGGCCGGTCACGACGTGCAGCAGGGCGGTGTCAACCTGGACTTCGGTGACATCACCCTCGGTGACAAGAACACCGCTTCGGACGGCAGCGTGATCAACACCGGAAACGCCGGCGACATCGACAACACGAACGTCCACGGTGACGGGAACGTTGTCGGCGACGGCAACGTCGGCGCCAACACCGGCGACATCCTCGCG
>JAVXWV010000033.1:0-8650 GCA_032230775.1 Mycobacterium sp.
ACGCCGGGCAGCCCGCCTTTGTAATGGCAATCCGACGTCGTCACACCGGGCAGGTCGTTGCCGTCGTCGTCGCGGATCGGCACCACGAGGCAGTGCACACCGTGGCCCTCACCGTCGGGCGTGATCAGTTGCGCGAATACCGCTGCCACGGTGGCTGTTTGGGCGGCACCGCCGATGTAGTCCTTGCGTGCGGTGCGGGTGGGGGAGTCGATGACGAACTCTTCGGTCGACGGGTCGTAGGTGGCCGTGGTCTCGAGCTGTTGCACGTCGCTGCCGTGACCGGTCTCCGTCATCGCGAAGCAGCCGAGCAGGTCCAGGCTGATAATCCGCGGCACGTACGCCTGGTGGTGGCGCTCGGTGCCGAGGTTTTCGATGGCCCCGCCGAACAGGCCCCACTGCACGCCGGCCTTGACCATCAGCGACAGATCGGACATCGCCAGCATCTCGATCTGGGCGATCGCCGCGCCGACGTCGCCGTTGCCGCCGTGTTCCTTCTTGAACCCGTCTTCGGCGGCGCCGTGGGCCGCCATGATCTTCAGCTGCTCCGCCACCTTGGTGCGGGCAATGACGGTGTTCGGGGTGTAGTGCGGGCGGAAGACCTCGCTGGCGAGTTGCTCCCGCAGCCTGTTCTTCACATCGCGCCAACGGCCGTCCAGCGTGTTGCGTAGATGCTCCGCAGTGGTGGTCATACCGAGACGGTAGCCGTTTCGGGGCCCGCGGAAACTGGGATGGGGCAAACGTAGCCAAACCTAGCTAGACCAGCAGAAATCCGTAACGTTGAATCGAGGCATGACCGATTCACAGTCGAACCCATCGACACCGCAGTCCTGGCGGCCACACGAGTTCGATCACAGCCACGGCGACATCAGCGGCGGCTGGTTGCGCGCCGCGACGTTCGGCGCGATGGACGGCCTTGTCAGCAACACCGCATTGATCGCAGGTGTGGGCGCAGCGGCCGGTGCGCACACCGTGGCGATCAGTGGCTTCGCGGGCCTGGTGGCCGGCGCGTTCTCGATGGCGTTGGGCGAGTTCACGTCGGTGACGACTGCCAACGAACAACTCGAGTCCGAGGTGCTTGTCGAGCAGCGGGCATTCCGCATGCATCCACAGGCCGAGAAGGCGGAGCTCGTCGACATGCTTGTCACCATGGGGCTGACGCCGGAGACCGCCACCAAGGCCAGCGACGAAATCCACCGCGACGAGAACCGTGCGGTGAACTTTCATCTGACCCAGGAACTCGGCGTCGACCCGGAGGACAAGCCGTCGCCGTACGTGGCGGCCGGTTCGAGCTTCGTCATGTTCGCGATCGGCGCCATCGTCCCGCTGATCCCGTATCTGCTCGGCTTCCAATCACTGTGGCTGGGCCTGCTGTGTGGCGGTGTCGGCCTGTTGATCGCGGGGGCAGTCGCGGCGCGGTTCACCAAGAAGCCGTTATGGTTTGCGTCCTTGCGCCAGTTGCTGTTCGGAACCGTGGCGATCGCCGCCACGTATGTCGTCGGTCACCTCGTCGGAACCGTCGTCTGACGTCAGCTGTCGCTGCCGACGGTGATCGCCGTCGCCTGCTCGGTGATCTCGTCGAGCTCGGACTCCTCAACGTCCAAGCCGACCAGATGCGATCGGGTGGCGAAAAGTACACCCGCGCCGAGCAGCACCGCCGCAGCGCCAACCCAGAACGGCATGTGCACGCTGACTTGCTCTCCGAGCACGCCCGCGAGCCACGGGGCCAGCGCTGCGCCGGAGAACCGCACGAAGCTGTAGGCCGCCGAAGCCACGCCGCGTTCGACGGGCGCCGCCTTCATCACGGTCTCGGTGATCAACGTGTTGTTGATGCCGATGAACAGGCCGGCGACGACGACACACGTCGCGAGCACCGCTTTGTGGTCGGTGCCCACGGCCATCACCGTCAACGTCGCCGTCATGGCCAAGAGATTGACGATCAGCGTCGGCACGGTGCCGAAGCGGCGCTGCAGCCGCGGCGCGACCACGACCGACGTGAAGGCCAGCGCCAATCCCCAGCCGAAGAAGATCAGCCCGATCTGGTGGGCGCTCATGTCGAGTGGGAACGGCGTGAACGCCAACAGAGTGAAGAAGCCAAAGTTGTACAGCAGCGCGGTGATTGCGACGCCGAGCAGACCGCGGTGGCGCAGCGCGCGAAAGGGGTCGGCCAGCGTGGTCGCGTGCTCGGCGCGCGGCGTGGACGGCAGCAGGAACGTCGTGACGATCAGCGCGAAGGCCATCAGCGCCGAAACCCCAAAGAACGGTCCGCGCCATGAGATCGATCCAAGGACGCCACCGACGAGCGGGCCGACCGCGATGCCAAGGCCCAGCGCCGCCTCGTAGAGGATGATGGCCTGGGCCACCGATCCGCGCGCCGAGCTGACGATGGTGGCCAGCGCGGTCGCGATGAACAATGCGTTGCCCAGGCCCCAGAGTGCCCGCCAGCCAACGATTTCGGCCACGGTGTCGGACATACCCGCCAGGCCCGCGCCCGCGATGATGACAAGCAGGCCCAGCAGAAGCGTGCGTTTGGGGCCGATCCGGCTGGCCACCACACCGGTGATCAGCATGGCCACGCCCATCACCGCCATATAGCTGGTGAACAACAGCGACACCTGCGACGGGGACGCGTTCAGGTTGTCGGCGATCGGCTTGAGGATGGGGTCGACGAGCCCGATGCCCATGAATGCGACGACAGATGCGAAGGCAACGGCCCAAACGGCCTTGGGTTGGCGCCACATACGGTGCGCTACTCCTGTTCTGTTGTTACTTGGTGGGGGTGGGAGCGGCCGCGTCCTCGAGAAGCCTGCGGAGCACAACCACGGCGTCGCTGAGCGTCTGCCGGTCCGCGGCGTCAAGGCGCTCCAGATACGGGTCGATGGCCGCGCCGCGGTCGACACGAACTTGCCTCAGGGTGTCGACGCCTTTCGGCGTGATGCGGATCAGCACCGCCCGCGCATCGTCGGGGTCGACGGTGCGCGATACCAGGCCCGCGTCCTCGAGCCGACGGACCTGGGTGGTCATCGTCGGCTGTGAGCTGTGGTCGAGCGCGGCCAGGTCGGATATCCGGGCCTCGCCTTGGTCCTCGATCGTGGACAGCAGCCTCGCTTGGGCGAAACCCAGCGGCATGCGGACCCGTTGTGTGGCCAGTCGATTGATCCGGGCCACCACGGCAAGCAGATCAGCTCCGAGCGTCGCGGTCATGACTACTATGATTACATAGGTTTACTATGCATTCAAACACGTGCGGCCGTGTCGGCGGTCACAGCGTGGTGGGGAGGGGTGTCACGTGGCGACTGGCAGAATCGTGAAATGACCGTGACCGAGCCCAGCGCCTCTCGCCGGGGCGGCTCGCTCCAACCGGTCGAGCTCGCGCAAGCCTCGGTGATGGCGGCGCTGTGCGCGGCCACCGCGATCATCGCCGTCGTCGTCCCATTCGCTGCGGGGGTGTCGTTGCTCGGCACCGTGCCGATGGGATTGCTCGCCTACCGGTACCGGCTTCGGGTGCTGATCGCCGCGACCGTCGCCGGTGCCGTCATCGCATTTCTGATCGCAGGCATGGGCGGATTCATGACCGTCATCAACTGCGCCTATATCGGCGGGCTGACCGGCATCGTCAAGCGCAGGGGCCGCGGCCTCCCGACGGTCTTCGGTGCGGCGCTGGTCGCAGGCGCGCTGTTCGGCCTCGTGAACGTGGCCGCGTTGGCCATCCTGGTCCGGCTGCGGCATCTCCTCTTCGAGTCCGTGACCGCCAACATCAGCGGCCTCGCCGCGATGATCGCCCGCATCCCCCACATGGAGCCCTTCGCCGAGCAGCTCAAGCGTGATTTCGCGACCATGCTGGATTACTGGCCATACCTGTTCTTCGGCGCGTCGGTGCTGTCCCTCGTCATGGTCACCTTGATCGGCTGGTGGGCGCTGTCGCGGGTGATGCGC
This sequence comes from Mycobacterium sp., assembly GCA_032230775.1. Lineage (GTDB taxonomy): Bacteria > Actinomycetota > Actinomycetes > Mycobacteriales > Mycobacteriaceae > Mycobacterium. The sequence continues at coordinate 3,934 of JAVXWV010000033.1, forward strand.
AGGCTGCTCGGCGTTCCCGACGTGCACAAGCTGCAGTCGTCGACCGACACGGGTGCGATCGGTCCGGTCCCGGCCCAGCTGCACGACGTGCGATTCCGCTACCCCAAGTCCGATCACGACGCCCTCGGCCCGGTGTCGCTGAACGTGGAACTCGGCGAGCACCTCGCCGTCACCGGCGCCAACGGCTCCGGCAAGACCACACTGATGCTGATGCTCGCAGGCCGCGAACCCACGTCGGGGACCATCGACCGTCCCGGCGCCGTCGGCCTCGGCAAGATCGGCGGCACCGCGGTGATCATGCAGCACCCGGAAAGCCAGGTGCTGGGCACCCGGGTTGCCGACGACGTCGTGTGGGGGCTGCCGCCCGGCAAGACCACCGACGTGCACCAGCTGCTCACCGAGGTTGGCCTCGACGGACTCGCCGAGCGCGACACCGGCGGCCTGTCCGGCGGCGAACTGCAGCGCCTCGCGGTGGCGGCGGCTTTGGCGCGTGAACCGTCGCTGCTGATCGCCGACGAGGTCACCAGCATGGTCGACCAGGACGGACGCGACACGCTGATGTCGGTGCTGTCAGGGCTGACAAAGCACCACCGCATGTCACTGATCCACATCACGCACTACAACGACGAAGCCGCCGCCGCGGACCGAGCGATCAATCTGACCGGAAACGGTGGCGCCGCCGACAACACCGAAATGGTGGAGACGGCCGCCGCACCGGCCGTCACTGTGCCGATTGGCCACCACTCCGATGCGCCTGTACTCGAACTTGTCGGCGTCGGGCATGAATACGCCAGCGGAACACCCTGGGCGACAACCGCTTTGCGCAACATCAACTTCGTCGTCCACGAAGGCGACGGCGTGCTGATCCACGGGCTCAACGGGTCGGGTAAGTCGACGCTGGCCTGGATCATGGCGGGTCTGACCGTGCCGACGGTTGGCAGCTGCCTGCTCGACGGTGCGCCTGTGTCCGATCAGGTTGGCGGGGTGGCGATCTCGTTTCAGGCGGCCAGACTGCAGTTGATGCGCAGCCGCGTCGATCTGGAAGTGGCGTCGGCGGCCGGGTTTTCGTACCGCGACCACGGCCGGGTGGTGGAGGCATTGGCCACCGTGGGACTTGATCCTGCGCTGGCGAAGCGGCGCATCGATCAGCTCAGCGGCGGCCAGATGCGCCGTGTGGTGCTCGCGGGGCTGCTGGCTCGATCACCCCGCGTGCTGATCCTCGATGAGCCGTTGGCCGGGCTGGACGCGGCCAGCCAGCGCGGTCTGCTACGGCTGCTGGAGGATTTGCGGCGTAACGCTGGCCTGACCGTTGTCGTGATCTCCCACGACTTTTCGGGCCTGGAGGAGCTGTGCCCGCGCACGTTGCATTTGCACGACGGCGCGTTGACCGCGCCGACGGCGGCGGGAGGAATGTCGTGACGGCCCCGACCGCTGCCAAGCAGCGTAAGCCGGTGGTGCTGTTGCGGCCGGTGCCGGGCGACAGCGTCATCCATCGGCTGTGGGCCGGAACGAAACTCATCGTGGTGGCGGCCATCGGGGTGATGTTGACGTTCTACCCGGGCTGGGTGCCGATCGGCTTGGTGGCCGCGCTGATAGTGACGACCGCGTGGCTGGCGCACATCCCGCGCTCCACGTTGCCGTCGATTCCCCACTGGCTGTGGATCACGTTGTTCATCGGCGGTGCTACCGCGACATTCGCGGGCGGCAGCCCGGTCATCGATCTGGGTTCGGTCGAAGTCGGCCTTGGTGGGCTGGTTTCTTTCCTGCGTATCACCGCGGTGTCGATCGTGTTGATCGGACTTGGCGCGCTGGTGTCGTGGACCACCAACGTCGCCGAAATCGCGCCCGCCGTCGCTACATTGGGCCGGCCGCTGCGACCGTTGCGGGTACCGGTCGACGACTGGGCGGTGACGCTGGCGCTGGCATTGCGGGCATTTCCGATGCTGATCGACGAGTTCCGCGTGCTTTACGCGGCCCGAAGGCTGCGGCCCAAAGAGGTGCCCACCACTCGACGGGCGCGCCGCCGGCGGTGGGCGATCGAGGTCGTCGACATCATCTCCGCGGGGATCACCGTGGCGCTGCGCCGGGCCGACGAGATGGGCGATGCGATTACCGCCCGCGGCGGCGCCGGTCAGATCTCCGCCGCACCGTCGCGGCCGAAATGGGCCGACTGGGTTGCGCTTGCGATTTCGATCCTGCTGTGTGCCGTCGCAATAACGCTTGAACTGACGGTGCTGGGGACACTTTAGAGCCCCCGCGTTAGCGCGCGGATCAGATTCGTCCGAGTGCCTCGGCCAACTCATCGGGTCGAGAGAGTTGCACCGTGTGCGCAGCTGGCAAACGGATTACGTAATCGTGACTCCGGTAGCTGCTCATGTGCGGTCGGTGGCCAGGGCGAGGCGGGCCGCCCCACGCACGATCCAAGGTGCGCGCCTGGCCATCATCTCCACGGCGCGGTCCGAGCGACGCATCGCGGTCCGACGGCCAGGAGTGGGCGTTGATACCAGTTCCGCCTCAGGCGATCCCGCCCGCGGGCCGTCGCGATCGACCGCCAGGAGTTGCCAGGTACCGGGCACGCCACGCAGCTCGACGCTGCCGCGGTCCTCGAATCCAGTGCCCGAGCCGACCACGAGGTCACGCACGGTGCGGGAGACGAGGATTTCACCCGCGCCGGCCTGGCCGAGGATCCGCGCCGCGATGTGTACAGCGAGCCCTCCGATGTCGGTGTCGAGCAGTTCACATTCGCCGGTGTGGATGCCAGCCCGGATCTCGATGCCCAGCGTGTCGGTGTCCACGCGCAACGCCTCGGCGCAGCGGATGGCCTGCGTCGGCCCGTCGAAGGTGGCGAGATACCCGTCGCCGGTGCTGTTGATCACCGTGCCGCCGAAGCGTTCCGTGAGTTCGGCGGTGATCTCACCGAAGCGGTGGAGCACTGCCCGCCACCGCTCGTCGCCCGCCGCCGCAGCGTGTTGCGTCGACGCGACCATGTCGGTGAACAACACCGTGCGCAAGGCGCGATGTGACTGTGCAGGCGCGGCATGGCTGCCGGTGAGGAACTCCTCGATCGCGGTCAGGATCTTGTCGGGCTCGGTTAAGAAGGGTGCGTGGTCCACACCCTCGACCTCCAGGTACCGCGCGCCGGGAATGTTGTCGGCGAGATACCGCCCGCCCTGCACCGCAACCGCTTGGTCCTCGCGGGCATGGATGACCAGAGTCGGCACGGTGATTGTTGGCAGGATCGGTCGCACGTCAGTCCGAAAGGCGGCTTCGAATGACGCCCGCGCCATTCCCGGGCTCGCGCTCATGCGCTCCAACATTGCGAGCTGGCGTATCGACCGGACCGACGGCGCGCTGATACTGGCTGCCACACCGCTGCCCCATCCGGAGCGCACGGCGCGGACGGCTTTCAGCCAGCGGGCGAGCTGTTCAATCGACGGCGTGTAGTCCTCGCCCACTTCAGAGAGGTACCGCGCCCGCAGCTCGGCCGGGTCGCGATCTATGTCGTCCCACTCGCCTGGGTTAAACGCGTATGTGGCGCAGAGGATCAGCGCCCGCACTCGTTCCGGCCGTGTTGCAGCGAACATCATGCACGCCGGTCCACCGTCACTGAGACCGGCGACGACGGCCTGTGTGAAGCCGACCGCATACATGACAGCCTCGATCTCGGATGCTCGATCATCGAGCGTGCGAACTTGTGGCACCGGGTCCGACAGCCCGACCCCGGCCTTGTCGAACAGGGCAACGCGACAGAACGTGCCGAGCTGCTCAACGAACGCCTTGAATTGGGGGAGGGTCCAGGCCAGCTCGATGTGGCTGACGAACGGCATGACGACGATGAGTTCGACCGGCCCGTCGCCGAACACCTGATACGCCAGGCTCAGATCACCGCAGGATGCGTACGACGTTTCCGGCACGGCATTGAGCGTAATTGCCTCCGGCGTTGCGACTCCCGGCTTTGGCGCAGCTAGCCTTGCTTCAGGGCGACATCGACCTGACCGCAGCCAGCCCGGCCGCGCCGCTGCGCCCGCTTATACAGCTTGTCGACCAGTTCAACGAGCCTACGAGCCACCGCAGGCAGCTGCGGCAGTGCGGCTGGTCGATCCGCGAGAACGGCGGCCGACTGGCGAGCCCCCAGGCCGGACGAATTGCTCGACGACGAGGGTCGCAACAATGCCATGTATTTGCCATGACGTCAGCGCTGCGCGGCGGAATTCGCCGCGCGCTGGGCGTGGGCCAGGCTGGTCGCGACATCGCTGCGGCCAAGAAACATCTCGTCAAAGTACGGCTTGAGGGCGTCGAACCCAGCGGCAAACCCGGCGCCGCCTGGCGCCGGAATGCGAGGACCGTTGAGCACCTTGAAGAATGGGCTCACATCGACGCCGCGAGACGCCCAGTATTTGGAGTAGACCGGCTGTGCCGTGAGCACGGCGGGAATGGCAGCGCCGCGGGCGCCGAGATACTCATTGCCGCGGCGACTGCCCATCCATGCGAGCACCTGCCGCACTGCGTCGGGGTGTTTGGTAGCCGAATTGCCAGCGGCGGCAATGCCGTTCGTGACGCTGATCCGCCCCTTCGGCCCGGACGGCAGCATGACCACGCCCCACCGGAACGGCGCCTGGTCGGCGACGGCGGCCAGGCTGTAGGTGCCCGACTGGAACATCGCCATCCGGCCTTGCAGGAATTGGTTGCGGGAGAAGTCGCCGTTGTCGTTGGTGTC
>JAVXWV010000131.1:0-4894 GCA_032230775.1 Mycobacterium sp.
TACCGCGAGGCGCTGACCAAGCTGCAGCGCGAAGCGCCGCCGCTGCCCGCGGCCAAGGTGCACCGCGTGTTGGACGCACAGCTGGGCACCAAGTGGCGCGAGCGATTCGCCTCGTTCGACGACACACCGGTGGCGTCGGCCAGCATCGGCCAGGTGCATAAAGCGCTGTGGTCCGACGGCCGCGAGGTCGCGGTGAAGATTCAGTACCCGGGCGCCGACGAGGCGCTTCGCGCCGACCTGAAGACCATGAAGCGCATGGTCAGCGTGATCAAGCAGCTCGCCCCCGGCGCCGACGTGCAGGGCATCGTCGACGAGCTGATCGAGCGCACCGAGATGGAATTGGACTACCGGCTGGAAGCCGAAAACCAGCGTGCGTTCGCCAAAGCCTATGAGGGACATCCGCATTTCGTCGTCCCACACATCGTCGCCAGCGCGCCCAAGGTCGTCATCCAGGAGTGGATCGAGGGCATCCCGATGTCGGTGATCATCCGCGAGGGCACTCAGAAACAGCGCGACCTCATTGGCGCGCGGCTTTTCGAGCTCACCTACGACGCGCCGCGGCGACTCGAAATGATGCACGGCGACACGCATCCCGGGAACTTCATGCTGCTGCCCGACGCCAAGATGGGCGTCATCGACTTCGGCGCCGTGGCCCCGCTCCCCGGCGGACTTCCCATCGAAATCGGACTGTCGACTCGATATGCGCTCAACGATGACTACGACAACCTGCTGGCCACCATGCAGAAGATCGGGTTCGTCCAGAAGGGCGAGCAGGTGTCCAAGCGCGAGATGGACGAGATGATGAAGCAGTACGTTGAACCGCTCGAGGTCGAGGTGTTCCACTACACGCGTAAGTGGCTGCAGCGGATCACCGTCATGAACATAAAGCCCGACCGTGCCGCAGGCCAGATCAGGGCCGCGCGGCAGATGGATGTGCCCGCCAAGCTGGCGATTCCGTTGCGCGTGATCGCGTCTAACGTCGCGATCGCCTGCCAGCTCGACGCGCACATTCCAACAAGAGCCCTTGCCACAGAACTGATTCCGGGTTTCGCCGACGAAGCGGCCTGACTGGGTACTTCGGGCTCCTCGCGTGCGCGGGAAAAACCCGGCAGCTATGCGGCTGCCGGGCTCTCCACGGCGTCCTTGCGTGGCCGTCCACGCGGACGCTTGCGCGCGATGACCGTGCCGCGCTCGATGATCTCGCCTCCCCAAACACCCCACGGCTCTTGGCGTTCCAGCGCCGCGTCGAGGCACTGGCGGCGAATCGGGCAATCCGCGCACAGCGCCTTGGCGCGCTCGAGGTCGAGCGGGTTTTCGGCGAACCACAAATCGGGGTCACCGACATGACACGGCACCGACAGCATCGTTCTCTCACGGCATGTCACTGATTTAACGCTGTTCGCGCAAGCGCTCATCTGAGGTTTAACGCTCTTCGCGCAAGCGCTCATCGCCGTTGACATGGCTGGTTCCTCTGCTTCCTGGTCGTTGTTGCCATCTGTGTTTCGATGGATCCGTGACCAGGGATTCGGAGGTCCGAATGGATTCCCAAAAAAATTGGCCACGGATCCTTTGACTGCGGGTCCGTGGCCTTTTCGGCTGTGTCGAGGCTTTACCTAGGTAGTGCCCCGATCCACGGACTTGCCAGTCGCGGTGGCGGTGCGGCGCTTACGCTGCGTCGGAATGGCAGCTGCGGCACCTGCGGCGGCGTGCGCCCAAATCGCGGGATGCGCCGCGGCAGCGGCGACCTGGAGGGTGGGCGACATGCCGGCAACGCCTACGCCGGTAAACGCGTTAATTTTCGCCATGATCTGGGCACCCTCCTTTCGACTCGCGGTGTGATCTTGAGGCTAAGCATATCAGCCCAAACCCACAACTGATTTTCTGACCAGCGCTTTTGGCATGATCTTTACGACGATTGGCGGCCCTTGACCAACGCGAGTACATCGGGGCCGTATTGCTCGAGCTTGCGCGCGCCGATGCCGGGGATCGCCACCAGCGCAGCATCATCGGTCGGCAGTGTCTCGGCGATCGCGATCAACGTGTTGTCGGTGAAGACCACATAGGCAGGCACGCTCATCTCCTTCGAGATGCGTAACCGCCAATCCTTGAGCTGGGCGAGCAGTTCCTCGTCGATGTCGGAAGGGCAGTTTTCGCAGCGCCGCAACATGATCGCGGGAGGCGTGGTTAGCGTGCTGTTGCAGACGCGGCAGCGGGGCGTGGCACCGCGCGGACGTCGAGGCCGGCTCGGGGTGGCGTCGCTGGGCGATTGGGGGGCGATGCCGTTGAGGAAACGCGACGGCCGTCGGCCCTGCCGACCTCCCGGTGCTCTTGCGAGCGCCCAACTCAGTGCTAAATGCGTTCTGGCCCTTGTGATTCCCACATAGAGCAATCTGCGTTCCTCTTCCACCGGCTCGCTGTCGGGACCGTGTGCCAATGCGTGCGAGATGGGCAATGTGCCGTCAGCCAGCCCGACCAGGAACACCGCATCCCACTCCAGCCCCTTCGCGGCGTGCAGCGACGCCAGTGTGACACCCTGCACGACCGGTGGGTGACGCGCGTCGGCGCGCTGTCGCAGCTCGGCGATCAGGGCGCCAAGGTCCAGCGACGGCCGTTGCGCGACCTCTTCGTCGACGAGTTCGGCCAGCGCGGCGAGCGCCTCCCATCGTTCACGCGCCTTGGTGCCCGGTGGCGGTTCGGCAGTGAGCCCGAGGGGTTCGAGAACCGCGCGCACGATGTCTGGGAGTGCGCCATTGTCGTCCTGTACTGGATCGCGTTCGGCGGCCCGCTGCAGCGCCAGCAGCGCCTGCCGGATCTCCTGGCGGCTGAAGAAGCCCTCGCCGCCGCGCACCTGGAACGGGACACCTGCCTCGGTGAGCGCCTCTTCGTAGACCTCGGACTGCGCGTTGATGCGGTAGAGCACCGCGATCTCCGAGGCCGCCGTGCCCGACTCGATCAGGTTCTTGATTTTCTTGGCCACCGCGGCGGCCTCGGCGACCTCGTCGGGGTGTTCGGTGAACGACGGCGCCGGGCCGGCGTCGCGCTGGCCGACGAGGTGCAGCTTGCTGCCTGCCATCCGGCCGCGCGCGGCCGCGATGACGCGGTTCGCCAGCGACACCACCTGCGGCGTTGATCGGTAGTCGCGTTCCAGCCGCACCACGGCGGCGTCGGGAAATCGCCGCGAAAAGTCCAGCAAGTAGCGCGGAGTGGCGCCGGTGAACGAGTAGATGGTCTGGTTGGCGTCGCCGACGACCGTGAGGTCGTCACGGCTGCCGAGCCAGGCATCGAGCACCCGCTGCTGCAGCGGGGTGACGTCTTGATATTCGTCGACGACAAAGCAGCGGTATCGGTCGCGGAATTCCTGTGCAACCGCGTCGTCGTTTTCGATCGCGGCCGCCGTGTGCAACAGCAGATCGTCGAAGTCAAGCAGCGCCATGCCATCACGACGCGCCTTGAGCGTTTCGTATCCCGCGTACACGGTCGCGATCTTCGCGGCATCCAGCGGGATGTCGCGGCCGACCTCCGCGACCGCGGCCGCGTAGGTCTCGGGGCTGATCAAAGATGCCTTCGCCCATTCGATTTCGCCTGCGAGGTCGCGCACGTCGTCGGTGCTGGTTGACAGGCCCGCGCGGTTCGCGGCTTGCGCGACGACCGCGAACTTGGTGTCAAGCAGCTGCCATCCGGTGTCGCCGACGACGCGCGGCCAGAAGTACGACAGCTGGCGGCGGGCGGCGGCGTGAAACGTCACCGCCTGCACCGAACCGATACCGACTCCGTTGTCGAGCGCCCGCAGCCGAACGCGCATTTCGCCTGCGGCCCGCTGCGTGAACGTCACCGCCAGTACCTGATGCGGTGCGACGTGTCCCGCCGCCACGAGGTTGGCGATGCGCCGGGTGATGGTGCGCGTCTTGCCGGTGCCCGCGCCGGCCAGCACGCACACCGGCCCACGGGCGGCGAGGACCGCTTCGCGCTGTTCGTCGTCGAGGTCGCCGGTGATGAGTTCGCGCTCGCTGGAGGGGGCCTCGACCGGCATGCGGTCCATCTTGGCAGGGCGCTGTGACAAAAGCCGGGCGCGGCGCGGGCATGTTGGGGTGATCCGATATGTTGAACGGCTTATGAAGGCTGTCACCATGTACACCACCTCGTGGTGTGGCTACTGCTTCCGCTTGAAGAAGATTCTCAAGGCGGAGGGAATTCGGTTCGCCGAGGTCGACATCGAAGCCGATCCGGCCGCCGCCGAATTCGTGGCCTCGGTTAACGGCGGCAACCAGACCGTGCCGACGCTCAAGTTCGCCGACGGCTCAACGTTGACCAACCCGAGCGGCGCAGAGGTCAAGGCCAAGCTCGCCTCGTAATCTCTGCACCGAGATCGACGAAATGGCGCGATCTTTTTGGGCGTTGTCGAGTGGTTTGGGCGAAAAGAGCTAGTCCAGCGCCGCCCAGGATTCGATGATCTCCCTGGCGATCGAGATCGATCCCGGCAACAGCAGCCGCGACGGCGAGTCGCTGCTCCAGTCGCCGTCCGCGAGCGCCGAACGGACCTCGGCGCGGGTGAACCACCCCGCTTCGGCGATCTCGCCGTCGTTGAACGAGAACTCCTGCTCCGGGTCACCGACTGCGTGGAAGCCGACCATCAGCGATCGCGGAAACGGCCACGGCTGGCTGCCCAGATACCGAACATCCGTCACAGTCAGCCCGATCTCCTCGGCGATCTCGCGGACCACGCACGACTCGAACGATTCGCCCGCCTCGACGAATCCGGCCAGAAGCGAGAAGAGCCGCTCGGGCCACACTGTCTGGCGGGCCAGCACGGCGCGGTCGTGGCCGTCGTGAACAAGGCAGATCACCGCCGGATCGATGCGGGGAAACTCCTCATGTCCATTGGCCGCGTTGACCC
>JAVXWV010000226.1:0-8248 GCA_032230775.1 Mycobacterium sp.
TCCCGCGTCTGCTCCTAACAGTTGAACGCGGCCCAAGTGACAGGCAGTGGCATCACTTTTGTAACTCCAACCACTTGAGTCACAGCGTGGCTCCCCGGAAATCGGTCTGCAATCGCCTAATCTGCGCTCACGATGGCGATCTCACGGATGTTCTCCACGCGTGCGTTCTCCCTGGTTGCGGCGTTGGCGATGTTGGCTGCACCCGCGATTCTCGGCATGCCTGCAGCAACGGCCGAGCCGAATGCGGCGCCCGAGGGTGCCGTCTGTCCGTACCGGGAGTCGACGCCGCCGGCGGTCGACTCCTCCGAAGTGCCTGAGGCAGGCGATCCTCCTGCCCCGCTGCCGGTGCCTGCCAAACCGGTCGGCGGCGACGCGCTGTCCGGCTGCGGAATCGTCACCGCGCCCGGCACGCCGCCGGTGCCCGAGGACATCTCCGCCGAGGCGTGGGTGGTCGCGGACCTGGACACCGGCGACGTCATCGCCGCGCGGGATCCGCATGGCCGTCACCGGCCTGCCAGCATCATCAAGGTGCTGATCGCTCTGCAGTCGCTGCGGGACTTGCCGATCCACAAGGTCGTCGCAGGCACCCAGGACGACGCCAACGCCGAGGGCACCAAGGTCGGGGTTGGCGAAAACGGCTGGTACTCGATCAACGACCTGCTGCACGGCCTTCTCATGCACTCGGGCAACGACGCCGCGCACGCACTGGCCGTCCAGCTCGGTGGGATGGACGCCGCGCTGTCGAAGATCAACGACCTGGCAGGCAAGCTCGGCGGCCACGACACCCGCGCTGCGACACCGTCTGGCCTTGACGGTCCTGGCATGAGCACGTCGGCCTACGACCTCAGCCTGTTCTACCGATACGCCTGGCAGAACCCGACTTTCGCCGATATCGTCGCCACCCGCAGCTTCGACTTCCCCGGCCGCGGCGACGTCGGCTACCCGGTCGAGAACGACAACCAGCTGCTCTACAACTACCCCGGCGCCATGGGCGGCAAGACCGGCTACACCGACGACGCCGGACAAACCTTCGTCGGGGCCGCGAACCATGACGGGCGTCGACTGATGGTTGTGCTGATGCACGGCACGCGCGAGCCGATCGCGCCGTGGGAACAGGCCGCGCACCTACTCGACTACGGATTCGCGACGGCCCCGGGCACCAAGGTGGGCACGCTGGTCGCGCCCGACCCGTCGCTGCTGACCCCGAAAACCGAAGCGGCACCAGGCAACCCCGCCGCCAGCCAGGCGTCCGCCGCAATGCCGGATGTCGATGCGATGCCCGTCCGGGTGGGCGTTGGCATCGTCGGCGGCATCATCGTGTTCGGACTGATACTGGGCGCGCGGTCGCTGAACCGACGGCCCCAGCACTAACGTCGTCGTAGTCGCGAAAGGCCAAGCGCACCAACGGCACCGACCGCGATAGCCGTCAGCGCACCACGAACCCCGAGGCCGTTATTGATCTGCACCCTTGGGGTGATCTGCGCAGGGGCGGGCACGTCGACCGGTGCGGCGCTGAGATTCTCGGTGGACGTGGCCGCCCATGCCGTCGCGAACAGGATCAGCCGCGCGGTGATGTACGCGAACACCATCAGACCCAGCACCGGGCCGAAGGTGGCGCCTGCCGGACCGTGCAACACCGTTTTCAGGTAGATCGACGCGACCTGCTTGAAGATCTCGAACGCAACCGCGGCGATCAACCCGGCACGCACAGAGCTTCCGAAGCTGACCGACTCGCGGGGCAGCCGCGAAATGATCCATGTGAACAGCAGCCAGGCGATCAGCACCGACACCAGAAGCGAGACGGCCCGCAGCAATAGGCTGACACCCGGGGCATCTTGCAGCCCAAGCCATTCCAGCAAGCGCTTCATCAGGTCCGCGTTGCCAAGCACTGTCAGCGCAATGGTGACTGCGATCGCGATGAACATGCCGACCATGGCCGCGAGATCGGACAGTTTGGCGCGAACGAAACCTGGCGGATCGGTGCGCGTCTGGCCCCACATCTGGCTAAGTGCCTCTCGTAGGTTGGCGGTCCAACCCAGCCCCGCCCATGCGGCGGTGGCCAGGCCGATGATTCCGACCGAGGTGCGCGACGCGATCGCCGAGTCCATGAGATTGACCAGCTGCTGGCCGAACTCGCCGGACACGTTCGATTTGATCTTCACCTCGATATGGGCGAGGAGCTCAGGATTGCGTGACAACACGAAGCCGCCTGCGGCGAAGCCGACCATAAGCAAGGGGAACAGCGCAAAGATCGTGAAATACGTGACGCCCGCGGCGAAGAAGTCGCCCTTGCTGTCCTGATAGCGCTGCTGCGCGCGCATCACGTGGTCGAACCAGCCGAACCGCGCCCGAAGCCGGTCGAGGAACCCCGGTTTGGCCGGCTTGCCTGTACTTTCCGGCTCGGCCGGAGGTGTCATCCCGACCTCCCCAAAGGCGTTACGCGCGTGGCGCTAAGAACCCTAACCGGTCGTATACCCGCTTGAGCGTCTTCGCGGACACGTCCTTGGCACGCTGCGCGCCGACCTCGAGCACCGATTCGAGCTCGGCAGGATCGGCAAGCAGTTCGTCGACGCGCGCCTTAATCGGCGACACGAATTCGACGACTGCGTCCGCGGTGTCGGCCTTCAGGTCGCCGTAGCCACGCCCGGCGTAGCCCTCGACGAGCTTGTCGACGTCGGTGCCAGTGACCGCCGACTGGATGGTCAGCAGGTTGGACACACCAGGTTTGTTGCCGGGGTCGTAGCGCACCTCGCGCTCACTGTCGGTGACCGCCGAGCGGATCTTCTTGGCCGACGCCTTCGGATCATCGAGCAGGCTGATCAGGCCGGCGTCCGAGGCGGCCGACTTGCTCATCTTCGACGACGGGTCCTGCAGGTCGTAGATCTTCGCGGTGGACTTCTGGATCAGCACGTCGGGCACCACGAACGTGTCGGGGAATCGCGAGTTGAACCGCTGCGCGACGTCGCGAGCCAGTTCGAGGTGCTGACGCTGGTCCTCCCCGACCGGCACCAGGTCGGCGTCGTAGAGCAGCACGTCGGCGGCCTGCAGCACCGGGTAGGTGAACAGCCCGACGGTGGTGGAATCGGTGCCTTGTTTCTGCGACTTGTCCTTGAACTGCGTCATCCGCGACGCCTGCCCGAAACCGGTGAAACAGCCCAGCACCCAAGCGAGTTCGGCGTGCGCGGCGACATGACTCTGCACGAAGATCGTGCTGCGCGACGGATCGATGCCCAGTGCCAGGTACTGCGCAGCCGTCACGAGGGTGCGACGGCGCAGCTGCTCGGGATCCTGCGGGAGCGTGATCGCGTGCAAGTCGACGACGCAGAAATAGGCGTCGTGATCGTCTTGCAGACCCACCCACTGCTTGATCGCACCCAGCGCGTTGCCGAGATGCAGGGAATCAGACGTGGGCTGGACACCGGAGAAGACGACGGGACGAGAAGCGCTCATGGTGCGTCAATCTTGTCACGCGTCATCCAATGGATTTTTGGGCGCTCTGCTCCTTGGACTGCTCCAGCGCCCTGCGCGCGAACACCCAGCGTTCGGTGATCGCCAGTTGCCCGCGGCCCCTACCGAGGAAGGTGACGAACCACGAGATCACGGCCATCAGGCGGTTGCGGCCGCCGACGAGGTAGTACAGGTGCAGGCCCAGCCAGGCCAACCAGGCCAGGAAACCGCCGAACTCGATCTTGCCGATCTGGCATACGGCGTAGAACCGCGAAACCGTAGACATGCTGCCCTTGTTGAAGTACTTGAACGGCTGGCGATTCGCTGGGTCGGCACCCTTGAGTTCACTCTTGATCTGCTTGGTGGCGTAGACAGCACCCTGGATCGCGCCCTGGGCCATGCCGGGGACATTGGGCACGCTCATCAGGTCGCCGATGACGAACACGTTGGAATGTCCCTTGACGGTGAGGTCCGGTTCGACGACCACACGACCGGCCCGGTCGACCTCCGTGCCGTCGGACTGCTCGGCGACGACCTTGCCGAGCGGGCTGGCCTGCACGCCTGCCGACCACACCTTGACGGCGCACTCGATCCTGTATTCCTCGCCGTCTTTCTCCTTCACGGTCAAGCCCATGTAGTCGACGTCAGTGACCATCGTGTTCAGCTTGACCTCGACGCCCATCTTCTCCAGCCGGCGCTGCGCCTTCAGCCCGAGCTTGGGGCCCATCGGCGGCAGCACGGCGGGTGCGGCCTCGACGAGAATCACCCGGGCCTGAGCCGGGTCGATTGTGCGGAACGCCCCAGTCAGGGTCCGATCCGCGAGCTCGGCGATCTGCCCCACCACCTCGACGCCCGTCGGTCCGGCGCCCACCACGACAAAGGTCAGTCGGCGCTGACGTTCGTCCGGCGACGTCGTCACCTCGGCCGCCTCGAACGCGCCGAGGATCCGGCCCCGCAACTCAAGAGCGTCGTCGACGGTCTTCATACCGGGCGCAAAGGCCTCGAATTGATCGTTGCCGAAGTAAGACTGCTGCGCGCCTGCGGCCACGATCAGGCTGTCGAACGGCGTCACCCGCTCCCAGTCCATTAGCTTGGAGGTGACGGTCTTCTTCGTCAGGTCGATCCCGACAACGTCGCCGAGCAAGACCTCCGCATTCTTCTGTTTGCGCAGGATCATTCGTGTTGCCGGCGCGATCTCACCGACCGACAGGATGCCGGTCGCCACCTGATAGAGCAGCGGCTGGAACAGATGATGAGTCGTCTTCGCGATGAGGGTGACATCGACGTCCGCCCGCTTGAGGTGCTGCGCGGCGAACAGTCCACCGAATCCCGAACCGATGATGACGACGCGGTGACGCCGGGGGGCAATGCTGGAGACGCTCACGTAGGGACCTTAACCGTCACCCAGCGGGTCGAGCATTGGGTTAATGCACACTTCACGCGGGTTTCGCGTGGCATAACCGACAATCGACACCGTCAGCCCCGATATTCCACGGTCACCGGTGCAAGTCGCCCGCGCCGACGCGCGGCGCGTTTGCACTAGCGGGTGGGTGTCGGAGTCGATGACCGGTACATCTGTTCGATCAGATCTTTGGCGATGAGCATGGCCGCGGCCCGACCATCCGCGGTGGGATTCAGGTTGACCCAGACCACGATCGTCATTTTGTTTTCGGGGTCGGTGCCGGCGAACGCATTGAAGCCCGGAACTTCACCGGTATGCCCATACAGCGCACCGTATTTCGCGATGGCCAGCCCGTACTGCGCATCGGGTTGCGCCGGATCCGTTGATTGCAGGCTGGCAATGCGTCTGGCCTGCATGTCGGGATCGAGCAATTTCCCGTCGGCCAACGCCTCAACCCAGGTAGCCAGGTCCGCCGCAGTGGAGATGCCGGCGCCGCCCGCCCAGGCCCACGACGGGTTCAAGGATGTCTGATCATTGGGCTTCAGCGTGCCTGCCTTTGCTGCCGCCTGCATGTCAGGCGGTACCGCCGCTGGTGAGCCCATGGTCAGCACGTTGTTGCCGTACATATACCCCTGCGGATGCGGATCCGGGATGGCGTTCGAGGTGGTGGGCGGAAACAACGTGCCCTTGAGCCCGAGTGGGGTGAACAACCTGTCCTGGAACACCTGCGACAGCGGTTTGGCGTCAAGCTTCTCGGCGATCAGCCCGAGCAATACGGTGTTCGTGTTCGAATAGTGGTAGCCCGTTCCGGGTGGGAAGTAAGGCGGATGGCTATAGGCCAGCGCGAGCAATTCGTCGGGGTTCCACACTTTCTGCGGATCGCTGTCGCCGATCTCGTTCAGTTCGCGTGTTTCGGTGTAGTTATAAAGGCCACTGCGCATGTTCAGCAACTCGGCAATGGTGATGTGGTCACCGCCCGGAACATCGGGGCGGAACTTCGATACCGGGTCATCGAGGCTGAGCTTGCCCTCGTGGGCCTGCTGCAGGATCACGGTGCCGGTCCACGTCTTGGTGATCGATCCAATCCGGACGTGATCCGCCAACGACACCGGAACTCTGCCACCCACTGTGGTGGTGCCGTACGTCGTGCTGACCTCACCGGCGGGTGAGCGCACCAACGCGACCGCCCCAGGGACGAGCATCTCCCGGGCCATCGCGGTGACCCGTATCCGCAGCCACATCTGATTGATCGGCGTAAACCCAGCTGTCGAGCCGCCCGACGAGGATCGGCCCGGCGACGAACCCGCGCTGCATGCGCCGACAAGTAAGGCAACGCCAAGAATGGCGCCGACAGTCTGGATCCATAGCCATCCAGCCCGCACGCTTGAAGGCAGCGCAGAAGCGACCACTACCGACCTCCTCCGCGAGCCGTCTCCGGCGGCGCGTAACGCACGGTACAGGTCCCGTAATTCGGCCGGGTGCACCGACACGACGCGGAAGATGCCTACGCCCATGGCCTGAAACGCTGAATAAGCCCGCCACCGAATCATTCAGGATCGTCGGATAGCGGCGCTGCACTCCCTTGTGCCGACGGCATTTCGCTGCACCGATTCTGCTACAGCCTCCAGTTACGATGAGCGCACTTTTCAGATGCGATTGCTCGGTCCCAACCCCGGGGTGCCTGTGAAACTGCCCAAGACACTCGCTACCGTCGCGGGGCAACTTGGGTTGGCGCTCCTGAGCCTGCTGCTCGCTGTGCCCGCGGCGGCGGACCCGGCGACTTCCCCCGCCGGCCAGCCCACACAGTGGATCGTCGTCGGCGTGCCCGCCGCAAACGCGACAACAGGAACCCTCACAGCCTTCGAGCGGGTCGATCAGCAATGGAAGGTGGTCCTGGGACCGACGCCCGCCAAGGTCGGCGAGCTCGGCGTTGGTCCCCCCGCTGACGGTGTCCACCGCACTCCCGTTGGAACGTTCACGTTCGACCAAGCCTTCGGTCGCCAGCCCCATCCCGGCACCAAGATGCCTTACTTCGAGGCCACCGACCAAGACTGGTGGGACGAGGACGCCGGATCACCCACCTACAACACCCACGTTCGTGGATCCGGCAGTCCCTCGTCAATCGCAGAGAACCTGTACGACTCCGGCCCGGTCTACGACTACGCCGTCAACATCGCCGTAAACCCCCAACGGATCCCGGGACGGGTGGCCGGGATTTTTCTCCACGTGAGCGACGGCAATCCCACCTGGGGATGTGTGGCCATCGGCCGCAACGAAATGCGCGCTGTGCTGAACTGGCTCGACCCTTCCGCGTCCCCACAGATCACCATCGGTGTCGGTACCCCGTCGCTGGCCCCATCCGGGTCGTGATCCCCGATGCGCTCTTACCGCTGCCGACAGGCTTGCGGTACCGCCGGTATCACCTTTAGTGTCGGGCAGATGACCGAGCGTGCACCGATACACCTGGGTTCCGGCGAGCCGATCCTTTTGCTACATCCGTTCATGATGTCTCAGAACGTGTGGAAAGGTGTCGCCCCGCTGATTGCTGAGACCGGTCGCTACGAAGTTTTCGCGCCCTCCATGCTCGGCCACAACGGGGGCGCCAAAGGCCCGTTCTTCCTCAGCTCAGGGGCGCTGGCCGACGACGTCGAGCGCAGGATGGACGCGCTGGGCTGGGACAACGCGCACATCGTCGGCAACTCGCTCGGCGGCTGGGTTGCCTTCGAGCTGGAGCGCCGTGGCCGGGCGCGCACGCTGACCGGCATCGCTCCGGCAGGTGGCTGGCGGCATTTCACACCGGTGAAGTTCGAGATCGTCGGCAAGTTCCTTGCGGGGATGCCGGTGTGGCTGTTCACGCTGGCACTCGGACAGCGCGTGCTGAAGCTGCCGATCACCCGCTATCTGGCACACCTGCCGGTCAGCGCGACGCCCGACGGCCTGTCCGACGAGGACCTGCGCGACATCATCGACGACGTCACACACTGCCCCGCGTACTACCAGTTGCTGCTCAAAGCACTTACGACGCCGGGCCTGCTGGAGATGGCCGACGGCAGTGTGCCCACGCACCTGGTGATCTGCGAGAAGGATCGGGTGCTGCCGCACCCGCGGTTTACCCGCCAATTCACCACGCACCTGGCTGAAGCGTCTTCGGGCACGCAGATCACGCATCTCGACGGCGTCGGACACATCCCGATGTTCGAGGCGCCGCGCAGGGTCGCCGATGTGATCCTCAGTTTCGTCGACCGCTACGTGGCGCAGCCGCCGCACGAGGCCATCGGCTAAAGCGTGTCGAGCGACGTCTTGAAGTTGGCAGCGATCGTGTCGAGGAATTCCTCGCTGGTCTGATACGGCTGGTGATCGCCGATCAACAGCGCCAGGTCCTTGGTCATCTGACCGCCC
>JAVXWV010000236.1:0-2689 GCA_032230775.1 Mycobacterium sp.
TCTGAGGCGCGGTGAAGCGCTCGGGCTTCGGTGGGCCGATGTGGACCTGATCAACGGACGGGTCGTAGTCACGAAGGCGCTTTCACGCGTGGGGACAGATCTCGCCTTGCGAGATGTGAAAACCGAATCGTCTGCCGCCTCCGTGCCGTTGCCTGAGGAGCTGGTGACGATCTTGCGCCGGCATCGGCTTGATCAGTTGAGCGACACACAGGTCGCACAGGGCAACACACTCGGTCTGGTGTTCACGACCAAGAACGGGACGCCTCTGGAACCCAGGAACATCAACCGGGCGTTCGAGACGTTATGCCGACGAGCTGGCGTGCGAAGCATCCGGCTCCACGACCTCCGGCATTCATGCGCGACGTTGTTGTTCACGATGGGTGTCGAGGCAGCGACAGTGCAACGCGTTCTTCGTCACAGCTCGATTTCAGTGACGACAGGGACGTATGTGGACGTCATCGAACAGGTCCAGCGTTCAGCCGTCGCGGGCATGGATTCACTGCTCAACCCCGCAAAGTGAGGGCGAGCGCGATGGCTATTGTCGTCAAAACTGTCGTCAAAGTCCCGACAGCGCCGCCTTTCCGACAACGCAAAGCACCTCTGAGCTGCGTGCGCCCGAAGAGATTCGAACTCCCAACCTTCTGATCCGTAGTCAGATGCTCTATCCGTTGAGCTACGGGCGCCTGTGTTCAGTTGTGTATGCGGCCGACGAGTCAGCCCCGGCGGAGGCGAGAGGATTTGAACCTCCGGTCCGCTTTAAGGCGGACAACTCATTAGCAGTGAGTCCCATTCGGCCGCTCTGGCACGCCTCCCGACGATTACCGCCGATCCGACAGCGTACACAGGGGCAACAGGCGAAGGCAAAGCGCAGGTGGGCGACTCATAGACTGGTCGGGTGACCGCCCGTCTGCGCCCCGAACTGGCCGACCTGCCCGCTTACACCCCGGGCAAGACGGTTGCGGGCGCAATCAAGATCGCAAGCAATGAGACGGTGCACGGACCCCTCCCGAGCGTGCGGGCCGCCATCGAGAAGGCCGCCGACAACATCAACCGCTATCCCGACAACGGGTATGTCGAGCTGAAAGAGCGGCTGGCCAAGCACATAGACAACGGCGCCTTCGCACCCGAGCATTTTTCCGTCGGTTGCGGGTCGGTCAGCCTGTGCCAGCAGCTCATCCAGATCACCTCGACCGTCGGCGACGAGGTGCTGTTCGGCTGGCGCAGCTTCGAGATCTACCCGTTGCAGGTGCGCACCGCAGGCGCCTCGCCGGTTCAGGTGCCGCTGACCGACTACACCCACGACCTCGATGCGATGCTCGCCGCGATCACCGACCGCACCCGCCTGATCTTCGTGTGCAACCCGAACAACCCGACAAGCACGGTCGTCGACCCCAACGCACTGGCCCGGTTCGTCGAGGCGGTACCGTCCGACATTCTCATCGCGCTCGACGAGGCCTACGTCGAGTACATCCGCGACGGGTTGCTGCCCGACAGCTTCGGGCTGGTCCGCAAGCACAGCAATGTCGTTGTGCTGCGGACGTTTTCGAAGGCTTACGGGCTGGCGGGGCTGCGGATCGGCTACGCGGTCGGCGATCCGGACATCATCACCGCACTGGGCAAGGTCTACGTCCCCTTCACCGCGACCAGCATTTCGCAGGCCGCGGCCATCGCCTCGCTGGACGCCGCCGACGAGCTGCTGGCGCGCACCGACGCCGTCGTCGCCGAACGCGCCCGCGTCACCGCCACCTTGCGCGACGCCGGATACACCGTGCCGCCGTCACAGGCCAACTTCGTCTGGCTGCCGCTGCCCGGCCGGGCCCAGGAGTTCGCGAACGACTCGGCGAACAGCCGCGTCATCGTCCGCCCCTACGGCGACGACGGCGTGCGCGTCACCGTCGCCGCCCCGCACGAGAACGACGCGTTCCTCGAGTTCGCGCAAAGGTGGATGAAGGAGCGCGGCTAGCGTCCGCGATTTCTGCATGGGGCTCCGGCTCACGGGCGTTCACAACCCTGTTGCAGAAATCGGCGGATGCGGCACTCTCGAGTTCGTCCTCGGGCATGTGCCCCACGCACGACGCGCATGCGCATATCGTTCACGAGATGAGGACGCAAGTTTGGGTGGCCATGCGGATATCACTGGCCGCGTTGATCCTTGCCGGCCTGACCGCTGGCTGCGAGCGGACCACGCCAGGCACCGTCGCGATGACCACCCAGCCGGGACCGCCGATCACCTCCACCAAACGGTCACCGATGACGACGATGCCTGGGCTGCCAGGCATCCCCATACCGGATATTCATATCCCCGGGCTTCCCAGCAACACCAACGTTCCTGTGGTGCCCGCGCCGCCGAACGCACTGACCATGAAATGCAGCGAGTTCAGCAAGCTCGACGAGGCCACCCGGCTGGCCGTCATCCGCGCGGTCCTCGCGCAGGAGAACAATCCGCTGGGCCCCAACGGCGAGTCCGTCGGGCAGATGTTGGTCGAAGCCGCGTGCCAGTTCCTGCCGCAGGCCACCGTCAGCGAGGTGCTGACAGGCACGCCGCCGCGGTAGGTGGCTAGCCTCTTTAGTTCATGGGCGATGCGTATGAATCTGTCAGCGTGGACATCAAGGATCACGTCGCGCAGGTGACGTTGGTCGGTCCCGGCAAGGGCAACGCGATGGGCCCGGCGTTCTGGGCGGAGATGCC
>JAVXWV010000259.1:0-12770 GCA_032230775.1 Mycobacterium sp.
GGGGGTGGAATCTTCATCGTGGTGACGTACTTCGTCACACTGGTGTCGCCCGGCGGAACCTTCGCGAATTCGGAATCGCTGGCCTCCGATATCGCAAAAACCATCGGCGGCAGCCTTTTCGGCGCGGTGTTCCTGACTGGGTTGATCGTCGGCCAGTTCGCCTCGGGCCTGGCCGCCCAGGCGGCGGTGTCGCGATTGCTGTACGCGATGGGTCGCGACCGGGTGCTGCCGCAACGCGCATTCGGCTGGCTGTCGGAGCGATTCAACACCCCGGTGTTCAACATCGCGTTGTGCGGGGTAATCGGGTTGGCGGCGATCTTCCTGGACGTAGCCACCTCGACGTCGTTCATCAACTTCGGCGCGTTCACCGCGTTCACGTTCGTCAACCTTGCGGTGATCGCCTACTTCCTGCGCCACCGCGATGAACACCTCAGCCCATGGCGGTACGTCCTGCTGCCTGCGGTCGGCGCGGCCATCGACATCTACCTGCTGACGGAGCTGGACTCCAAGGCGCTGATCCTCGGGCTGAGCTGGCTGGGCATCGGCATCGTGTACCTGCTGGTGCTGACCCGCGGGCTGACGAAGGAGCCGCCGGAGATGACGGCAATCGCAGAGGCCGAATAGCCATCGGCCACACCCTGCGCTGTGCCATTCTGGGCGGGTGTCCGCGGGGGGCCCGCCTTCGGGAGTTGTGACGTTTCTGTTCACCGATATCGAGGGTTCGACCCGTCGGTGGGAGGCAGACGCGCAATCGATGCGCGCGGCCCTGCTGGCCCATGACGAGGTGCTGCGTACGGCGATCGAGACACACGACGGTTTCTTGTTCAGCCATACCGGTGATGGCGTGGTTGCGGCGTTCGCGTCGCCGAAGGCTGCTGTCGATGCGGCGGTAGATGCGCAGCGGGAGCTTGAGTTGCCGGTGCGGATGGGAATCGCGACCGGGGAAGCTGAGCTGCGCGACGGTGACTACTTCGGAACGGTGCTCAACCGCGCCGCCAGGGTAATGGCGGCCGGCCACGGCGGCCAGGTTCTATTGGCCGACTCGACGGCGAGTCTCCTCAACGGAATCGACCTTCTGAACCTCGGGCCGCGGTGGTTGCGCGATGTACCGGTTCCTGTAACGGTTTTTCAGGTGCTGTCGTCGGGTTTGGCGACCGACTTTCCGCCGTTGCGAACAGTCGAGGCGAAACCCGGAAATTTACGGACCGCCGGTACCAAGCTCATCGGTCGAGACACTGAGGCCGCCAGGTTGGGCGCCGAACTGCGATCGCGTCGCCTCATCACACTGACGGGTGTCGGTGGGGCAGTAAAGACGACTCTGGCGTTGGAAGTCGCCAGGCAGCTGGCCAATGAATTCCCCGACGGTGTATGGCTGTTCGAGCTCGCGGCAGTTGCGGACGCAGAGTCGGTGCCCGACGCGGTGGCCGCGGTGCTTGGAGTCACCCAACAACCCGGCAAGAGCGTCGGCGAGTCCGTCGCGTTCGCTATGAAGGGCCGAGTGCGGTTGCTGGTGTTCGACAACTGCGAGCACATCCGCGACGCCGCTGCCGACCTCATCGACCTCATTCTCGCGCAGTCTTCGACCGTTACCGTTCTAGCCACTAGCCGTGAGATGTTGGACGTTGCGAATGAGCAGATTTGGCCGGTGCGCTCGCTCGATGTTGACGCGGCCTCGAGCCTGTTCATCGAACGTGCGCACAGCGTGGCCCCCGGCTTCATCGTCGACGACCATGACGCCGTCATGGAAATCTGCCGTCGCCTTGATGGGATTCCGCTGGCCATAGAGTTGGCGGCGTCGCGCGTTTCCTCGATGACGCTCGGCGACGTCCGAGACCGACTTGATCGGCGATTCAAACTGCTGGTCGGCTCGCGTCGAAACCTGGAACGGCACCAGACTCTTCGTCACGCCGTTCAATGGTCCTACGACCTCCTTGACGATGCGGAAAAGTTGCTCCTGGAGCGCTGTTCAGTGTTTGCCGGTGGATTTGAAGTCCAAAGCGCCTGTGCGATAGCAGGGTCCGATGATCCGGACGACTTTGTCGTCGTGGATCTGCTGCAGTCGCTGGCGCGCAAGTCTCTGCTCGTCGTCGACCGGTCTGCGAAGACCACGCGCTTCTCCATGCTCGAAACCATCCGCCAGTTCGCCGAGGAACAACTTGCCATCCGCGGCGAGGGAGACATGACACGCGACGCGCACGCACGCCACTTTGCGGCGCGCGAAGCCGACCTCCTGGCGACATGGGACAGTCCGCGGCAGGGCGAAGCCTACGATTGGTTGTCGCTCGAAATGGCCAACTTACGCACAGCCTTTCGATGGGCCGCTGACCAAAACAACCTCGACGACGCAGTCACCATCGCCACCTACGCGGGGTTCCTCGGCTTCTGCATCGAGAACTACGAGCCTGTTGTCTGGGCTGAAGAATTGATCGATGCCGCGCGCGCCGCCTCTCACAGACGGCTGATCTTTCTGTACCAAGTGGCATCGCAGTGTTGGTTCGTCGGACGGATCGAGGACGCCGTCCGGTACAGCGACGCCGGGCAGGCGGCGATGCGCTCCGGTCGTGGTGAGATCCCGTTCGGGCTCGAGGGAATGCTGGCCAACCCGTATCTGGCCATCGGTCAACCTGACCGGTGCGTCGAGTGGTGCCGCGCGCAGTTTCCGCACACGGAGCACACGCAAGTCACGGCATTTCTGGTCACGGCGTTGACGATTGCCGGCCGCGAAAAGGAGGCGATCGTGGCTGCCGACGGCCTGCCCGAAGCCGGCGAGGCCACCCGTAACCCCTATATGCTCTCGTTGGCGTTGCTGGCCTATGGGTTCGCCTGGCGCAATGCGGACCCTGACCGCGCACTGCAGGCCATGCTCCGCGGTGTGGTGCTAGCCCGTGACAGCGGCAACCGTTTCAATGAAACTCACCTGACCGCCAATCTCGCTGAACTCGCGGTAGAACGTGGCGACCCCAATTCGGCGCTCGACCACATGGGTCTGGCGATTCGCCACCTGCATGATTCTGGCAATAGCGTCACGCTCAACTCTCCCCTGACGAACTTGGCAATCCTGCTCGACCGGCTCGGACGCCATGAAGCTGCAGCGACAATCGCCGGCTTCGCACTGAGTCCACTGTCCGCTGCGTCGTTTCCCAAAATCAACACCACAATCGCTCACTTACGTGGCGTCCTCGGCGACGAAGAATACGAATCGCTTGCGCGCAGGGGAGAAGTGATGCCGAGCAACGCAATGGTGGCGTTCGCCTACGAGCAGATCGAACAGGCCCGAACAGAACTCGAGCAACGAAGGTGACCCCGTGAAGACCTTGAGGGTCGGTGCCGCGTTCCCGGACCCACCCTTCAACGGTATGCCAGGTGACGGCGGGCTCGACATCGACCTCACGACTGCTATTGCCGAATCGCTCGGCGCTACAGTGGAATTCATCCCGTATGAGGGAACCGACTTCAACGGCATCTTTGACGCCCTTGGTGCCGATTACGACTGCGTTGCCGCAGGCACCACCGTCACACCCGAACGGGAAACCAAGGCGCTGTTCGTCCCGCCATACCTCATCTCCGGCCAGTCGCTGGCCGTCGACACCAAGCGACTGCCGCACGTCAGATCCATCGACGACCTCGACGGCCTCACTATCGGCGTGCAACAGGGCAACACCAGCCAGCCGATCGCCGACCGGCTCGTTGCGGAAGGCAAAGCTGCGAGCGTCCGCGTCTACGACTACGGCAGCATCCGCACGGCGCTGACCGACCTCACTACCGGTACATGCGACGCGTTCATGAAGCTGGCCCCCGTGCTCACCGAACTTGTCGCGCCAGTCCCCGGCGTCGAAGTCGTTCAGCGAGGAATCTCCACAGAGAACATCGCGATTGCGGTACCGCTGGGCGACCAGAGTCTTCTTGGCCACATCACGGCTGCTCAGGAAAGGCTGGAGAAGGACGGAACGTTGCAACGCTTGCGGCGGAAATGGCTGGGCAATCCGTACACCGACCAGTCGCTGGCCGTGCACTGACCAGCCCGCGCGTGGCGTCCGTCACACCACTAGGCTGGCCGTCGAGGATAAGGGCAAGAAAAGGGAGACTCCAGTGACCATCCGGGTAGGCGTTAACGGCTTCGGCCGAATCGGACGCAACTTCTACCGGGCCCTTGCGGCGCAGAAGGCCGAGGGCAAGAGCACCGAAATCGAGATCATCGCGGTCAACGACCTCACCGACAACGCCACCCTGGCGCACCTGCTGAAGTTCGACTCGATCCTGGGGCGGTACCCCGAGGACATCAGCCTCGAAGGTGACGACACGATCGTCATCGGCAACACCAAGATCAAGTCGCTCGAGGTCAAGGAAGGCCCTGCCGCGCTGCCCTGGGGTGACCTGGGCGTCGACGTCGTCGTCGAGTCGACCGGCATCTTCACCGACGCCGCGAAGGCCAAGGGTCACCTGGACGCCGGCGCCAAGAAGGTCATCATCTCCGCGCCTGCCAAGGGCGAAGACCTGACGGTCGTCATCGGAGTGAACGACGACAAATACGACGGCAGCCAGAACATCATCTCCAACGCCTCGTGCACCACGAACTGCCTCGGCCCGCTGGCCAAGGTCATCAATGACGAGTTCGGCCTGGTCAGGGGCCTGATGACGACGATCCACGCCTACACCCAGGACCAGAACCTGCAGGACGGCCCACACAGCGACCTCCGTCGTGCCCGTGCCGCCGCGCTGAACATCGTGCCCACCTCGACCGGTGCGGCCAAGGCGATCGGTCTGGTGCTGCCCGAGCTCAAGGGCAAGCTCGACGGCTACGCGCTGCGCGTGCCGATCCCGACCGGTTCGTGCACCGACCTGACGGTGGAGCTGAAGAAGTCCGCCAGCGTGGAGGAGATCAACGCCGCGTACAAGGCCGCCGCCGAGGGCCCGCTGAAGGGCATCCTCAAGTACTACGATGCACCGATCGTGTCGAGCGACATCGTCACCGACCCGCACAGCTCGATCTTCGATTCGGGGCTGACCAAGGTGATCGACAACCAGGCCAAGGTGGTCTCCTGGTACGACAACGAGTGGGGCTACTCCAACCGCCTCGTCGATCTGGTCGCCCTGGTCGGCAAGTCGCTGTAGTCGTGGCAGGATCTTCTATCAAGACCCTCTCCGACCTACTGGCAGAAGGGGTTTCGGGTCGCGGCGTGCTGGTCCGCTCGGACCTCAACGTCCCGCTCGACGACGACGGCAACATCACCGATCCAGGCCGCATCATCGCCTCCGTCCCGACCCTGAAGGCACTGTCCGACGCAGGGGCCAAGGTTGTCGTCACCGCGCACCTGGGGCGGCCCAAGGACGGCCCTGACCCGAAGTTCTCGCTCGCCCCGGTCGCCAACGCGCTGGGGGAGCAGCTCGGCCGCCACGTCCAGCTCGCAGGCGACGTCGTCGGCTCCGACGCATTGGCCCGCGCGGAGGGGCTGACGGACGGCGACATCCTGCTGTTGGAGAACATCCGTTTCGACCCTCGCGAGACCAGCAAGGACGACGCGCAGCGCCTGGCGCTCGCCAAGCAGTTGGTCGAATTGGTCGGGGATGACGGCGCTTTCGTGTCCGACGGCTTCGGGGTGGTGCACCGCAAGCAGGCATCGGTCTACGACGTCGCGACGCTGCTGCCTCACTACGCGGGCACGCTGGTGGCCGCCGAGATCAAAGTCCTTGAGCAGCTGACCAGTTCGACCGAGCGGCCGTACGCGGTGGTGCTCGGCGGCTCCAAGGTGTCGGACAAGCTCGCGGTCATCGAAAACCTGGCGAACAAGGCCGACAGCCTCGTCATCGGCGGTGGCATGTGCTTCACCTTCCTTGCATCGCAAGGTGTTTCGGTGGGCGACTCGCTTCTCGAAGAGAGCATGATCGACACCTGTCGCAAGCTGCTCGACGATTACGGCGATGTGATCCACGTGCCCGTCGATATCGTCGCGGCCGACGAATTCAAAGCCGATTCGCCATCGGAGACCGTTGCGGCCGACCGCATTCCGGACGGCAAGATGGGCCTGGACATCGGGCCCGGTTCGATCGAGCGGTTTACCGCGCTGCTGTCCAACGCCAGGACGATCTTCTGGAACGGCCCGATGGGCGTCTTCGAGTTCCCCGAATTCGCGGCGGGCACCAAGGGCGTCGCCGAGGCGATCATCGCCGCGACGGCCAAGGGCGCGTTCAGCGTCGTCGGCGGCGGCGACTCGGCCGCGGCGGTCCGGCAGCTCGGTCTTCCCGAGGACGGCTTCTCTCACATTTCCACCGGCGGCGGGGCCTCGCTGGAATACCTTGAGGGCAAGACGCTCCCCGGTATCCAAGTGCTGGACGACTGAAAGGCCCGAGACTATGAGCCGTAAGCCGCTGATCGCCGGCAACTGGAAGATGAACCTCAACCACTTCGAGGCGATCGCACTGGTCCAGAAGATCGCGTTCTCGCTGCCGGACAAGTACTTCGACAAGGTCGATGTCTCGGTGCTGCCGCCGTTCACCGACCTGCGCAGCGTGCAGACCCTGGTCGACGGGGACAAGCTGCGGCTGACCTACGGCGCCCAGGACGTGTCGCAGCACGATTCCGGTGCCTACACCGGCGAGATCAGCGGCGCGTTCCTGGCGAAGCTGGGCTGCACGTTCGCCGTCGTCGGGCACTCGGAGCGGCGCACCTACCACCACGAGGACGACGCGCTCGTCGCCGCCAAGGCCGCCGCTGCGTTCAAGCACGGCCTCACGCCGATCGTATGTATGGGTGAGCACCTGGAGATCCGCGAGGCTGGCAACCACGTCGAGCACTGTGTGACGCAGCTGCGCGGCTCGCTGGCCGGGCTGTCCGCCGAGCAGATCGGCAACTCCGTGATCGCCTACGAGCCGGTGTGGGCGATCGGCACCGGCCGGGTGGCCAGCGCCGCCGACGCGCAGGAGGTCTGCAAGGCCATCCGCGACGAGCTGGGCAAGTTGGCGTCACCGCAGCTGGCGGCGGGGGTTCGGGTGCTCTACGGCGGCTCGGTCAACGCCAAGAACGTCGGCGAGATCGTCGCGCAGGAGGACGTGGACGGTGCGCTGGTGGGCGGGGCGTCGCTGGATGCCGAGCAGTTCGCGATGCTGTCGGCCATTGCGGCCGGTGGCCCCCTGCCCTGAGTCGGCTGCGTCAGCCTGTAATCTGGCGGCCATGGAATTGGCCCTGCAGATCACCCTGATCGTGACCAGCCTGCTGGTCGTGCTCCTGGTGCTGCTGCACCGCGCCAAGGGTGGCGGCCTGTCCACCCTGTTCGGCGGCGGCGTTCAGTCCAGCCTGTCGGGGTCGACCGTGGTGGAGAAGAACCTGGACCGGCTGACGCTGTTCGTCGTCGGCATCTGGCTGGTGTCGATCATCGGCGTCGCCTTGCTGATCAAATACACCTGACGCCGCCATGACCGCGCCGCCGTCCTATGGGCAGCCGCATGAGGGCATCGCCGTTACCACGCGGTACTTCGCGTCGTCCTGGTTGTTTGCCGCCGTCAAGCCGAAGATCCTTGTGAGCGGGCTACGAGATGCCGGTCTGGGGATGGGGACGCACCGTGCTACCACTGACAGCCGGGCAGTACCTCGTGCACGTGTACGTGCCGTACTTCTTTCCGCGCCTGGTCCCGCGGACTACACAGTCGCTGTGAATCCCGGGCAGATCGTCGAGCTCGAATACCGGGTGCCCTTGCGGACATTCAGCCGTGGCGCGCTTGGCCCTCCGCCACAGCGCTACAACGGCGTCGGCGTGACGGTCGCCATCATGGCCGCCGCTGTACTGCTCATGATCATCTGGATGGTCGTGGTCGTCGCTATGTCGCGCTGACAGCGGATTCAGTGACAGGAACCACTCAGCGGCAACCCATAAGATCGGCGCGTGGTCAGACTTCTTCGCGTCGGCGCGGTTGCTGTAGCCCTCCTCTCCCTGGCTGACGGGGTGGCCTCGGCCGAACCTCTGCCCGTCGCGGACGTCACTCAGTCCGCAGACACCGACGATGGCTGGCATCTGAGCGCGGCGCTCACCAGGATGACCATCAACTCCGTGCCGAACATGGCCGCGACGGCCTTCACGCGGGAGGGCTTCGTCACAGGTAAGGCGGCTACGACCATCGACGGCAACGGCGGTGCGGCAGTGAACTCAGGCACATTGGTGATGGGCCTGCAATTGGGCTGCCAGGTCGACCTCAGCGAGGGCGGCAGCCTCGGCGTCGATGCCGACGCAGGCATCAACCCCAGCTTTAGCAACGGCAGCAATCTGCTTAACATCATCGGACCGTATGCCGACATCGAGGGAAACGCGTCGATCAACCTGCTGCCAGGGACCATCACGAATCTCGGGTTGGGCAAGAAGGAGCTCAAGGGCCGTACCGGCGAGATCGTCGTCCACGACGCGCACGTCAAGGTGGACGGGTGCGGTGGACAGGTGGCCGTCCGGTTCTTCGCGACGGCGATGATCGACACGGACAAGTCCGACGACAGCGTCAACGCCTATGGCGACATCCTCACGCTGTGAACACCTTTCGGATGTGGACCGCGGCGGCGGTCGTCTCGTTCGTCGGGTGGATGGTCGTCGTCCCAATCGGCATCGCAAACGCCGACTGCACGACCGCAGGTGATTTTGGCGCAGGCGCGGGCTGCGCTCCTCCAGGCGACTCTTCGGGATCGGGCAAGACCGAAAGCTGGCCCCCGACGTCGGTGGACTGGCCGCCGCAACTGGGCTCCGACTCCGACAAGGACAGCGGCGACACGGGCGGCGGCGCCAAACCGACACCCATCGTCATGCCCAACGGCCTGAAGCCGCCGCCGGCCACCGCGGCGTCAGGCTCGGATTCGACAAGCACCTCCACCCCGCCCACGCCGATCGTCGCGGTGGGCTCGGCGCCCATAGCAACGAATCCGAGCACGAGCGCAACACCGACCCCGATCGTGACTCCGCATGGCTAGCGCCCTCGCCATGCGCCGAGTCGGCCCCGCGCCGATACTTGAGCGATGGCCGAAGTCTCCGACGTCGCATTGGCACCGATCGGTTCGGTGCTGCGCACCCAGGTGGGCCGGGAGGCAACCGAGCCTATGCGGGAGGACATCCGGCTGCTCGGAGCCATCCTCGGAGACACGGTTCGGGAGCAGAACGGCGAGGAAGTGTTCGACCTCGTCGAGCGGGCGCGCGTCGAGTCGTTCCGGGTGCGACGCTCGGAGATCGACCGCGCCGAGCTGTCAGGCATGTTCGACGGCATCGACATCCATCAGGCCATCCCCGTCATCCGCGCCTTCACCCACTTCGCGCTGCTGGCCAACGTCGCCGAGGACATCCACCGCGAACGCCGCAGGGCCGTGCACGTCGCGGTAGGCGAGCCGCCGCAGAACAGCAGCCTCGCCGCCACCTATCTCAAACTCGACTCCGCGGAACTGGATTCGGCGACCGTGGCCGATGCGCTGACCGGAGCGCTCGTCTCGCCGGTGATCACCGCACATCCAACGGAAACCCGCCGCCGCACCATCTTCGATACCCAACACCGCATCACCGAACTGATGCGACTGCGCATGCACGGTCACGCCAAGACCGACGATGGCCGCGACATCGAACGCGAATTGCGCCGCCACATCCTGACGTTGTGGCAGACCGCGCTGATTCGGTTGTCGCGGTTGAAGATTCAGGACGAGATCGAGACCGGGCTGCGTTACTACCCCGCGGCCTTCTTCGAAGTCATCCCGCAAGTCAATGCCGAAGTGCGCACCGAACTGCAGGCCCGTTGGCCCGGCTCGCAGGTCCTTGACCAGCCCATCCTGCGCCCTGGCTCGTGGATCGGCGGCGACCGCGACGGCAACCCCAACGTCACCGCCGACGTGGTTCGGCTGGCCACCGGCAGGGCGTCGTATACGGCGTTGGAGCACTACTTCGGCGAAATCACCGCGCTGGAAGAGGAACTGTCGATGTCCGCGCGGCTGGTGACGGTCAGCGACGAGCTCGCGGCGTTGGCCGACAAGTGCCTGGAACCGGCGCGCGCCGACGAACCGTATCGCCGCGCGGTGCGGGTCATCCACGCGCGGTTGACCGCAACGGCAGCGGAGATTCTCGATGTTCAGCCCGAGCACGAGCTCGACCTCGGCCTCGAGCGCTACCTGACGCCTGCCGAGCTCCTCGCCGACCTTGATGTCGTCGATCGGTCGCTGCGAGCCAACGGCAGCGGGGTGCTCGCTGACGACCGGCTGGCCCGGCTGCGGGAAGCCGTGCACGTCTTCGGGTTTCATTTATCCGGCCTCGATCTGCGGCAGAACTCCGATGTGCACGAGGAGGTCGTCGCCGAGCTGCTGGCCTGGGCGGGCGTGCATCCCGACTACCGGTCGCTGCCCGAACCGGAACGCGTTGAACTGCTGGTCGCCGAACTGGCTACCCGCAGACCGCTCATCAAGGAAGACTCCGAACTGACCGAGCTGGCCCGCAAGGAGCTCGACATCGTGGCCGCCGGCGCGCGAGCCGTCGAAGTATTCGGCCCGCAGGCGGTGCCCAACTACATCATCTCGATGTGCCAGTCGGTGTCCGACATGCTCGAAGCGGCAATCCTGCTCAAGGAGGCGGGACTGCTGGATGCGTCGTCGTCTGAGCCGTACGCTCCCGTCGGCATCGTGCCGCTGTTCGAGACGATCGACGATTTGCAGCGCGGTTCGTCGATTCTCGAAGCGGCGCTGGACCTTCCGCTCTACCGCGCCGTCGTGGATGCACGCGCGCAAAGCCAGGAAGTGATGCTCGGCTACTCAGACTCGAACAAGGACGGTGGATACCTGGCAGCCAACTGGGCGCTGTATCGCGCCGAGCTGGATCTGGTCGAATCTGCGCGTAAGACCGGAATCCGGTTGCGGCTCTTCCACGGTCGCGGCGGAACCGTCGGACGTGGTGGCGGCCCGAGCTATGACGCCATCTTGGCGCAACCGCCCGGCGCGGTGAGCGGGTCGCTCCGGATCACCGAGCAGGGCGAGGTGATCGCCGCCAAGTACGCCGAGCCACGGGTCGCGCACCGCAACCTCGAGACGCTCGTCGCCGCCACGCTCGAGGCCACCCTGCTCGACGTGGAGGGGCTGGGCGACGCCGCGGGGCCCGCCTACGAGGTGCTCGACGAGCTGGCCGCTAGGGCCCAGCGCGCCTACGCCGAGTTGGTGCACGAGACACCGGGCTTCGTCGAGTACTTCAAGGCGTCCACGCCGGTCAGTGAGATCGGCGCGCTCAATATCGGCAGCAGGCCGACGTCACGCAAGCCAACGACGTCGATCTCCGATCTGCGGGCCATTCCGTGGGTACTGGCCTGGAGCCAGTCGCGGGTGATGCTGCCGGGCTGGTACGGGACCGGAACCGCTTTCGAGGCGTGGATTGCGGAAGGCGACGGCAGACTCGAAGTGCTTCGGCAGCTCTATCGCCAGTGGCCCTTCTTCCGGACAGTCCTGTCGAACATGGCCCAGGTGCTCGCCAAATCCGACATGGGGTTGGCCGCGCACTACTCCGAGCTCGTGGAGGACGAGGCACTGCGGCGGCGGGTGTTCGACAAGATTCTCGACGAGCATCAGCGCACGATCCGCATGTACAAACTCATCACTGGACAGGACGACCTGCTCGCGGACAACCCGTCGCTGGCGCGCTCGGTATTCAACCGCTTCCCGTATCTCGAACCGCTCAACCATCTGCAGGTCGAGCTGCTGCGGCGGTACCGGTCCGGAGACGACGACGAACTGGTCCAGCGCGGCATCCTGCTGACGATGAGCGGGCTGGCCACCGCGTTGCGCAATAGCGGATAGCCCGGTGTTGCCTCCTCGGCTGACCTGGGCTGTAACGCGCTCCTCGCATCCGCCGACTTCATCTGTGACGACTGGGTCCGGTGGTGCTAACGGGACAGATGATCGGAGGTCGGTCATGGGGCGGCAGAGCAGCTATTTGACGTCGTTCGGGCGGACGCATTGCCTTCGCCTGCCGCCCGCAACCGAGGACGCGTGGGACTGGCAACTCAGGGGTAGCTGCTTGGGGCACCCGATCGAGGAGTTCTTCCCCGACGACCACGTCCGCTCGGCCCTTCGCAGGCGCGAAGACGCGGCGAAGCGGATCTGCCGACAGTGTCCCGTCGTCAACGAGTGCCGCGACCACGCGCTGAGGACTCCCGAGCAGCACGGGGTCTGGGGCGCGATGACCGCACGGGAGCGGGCGCGCGCGTTGATGGGCCACGGGCATCCTGCGGCTCGGTAGCTACATTGACTGACCCGACTTCCCGTCGGTCGGCGTGCTGCCATTGCTGCCCGAACCGAATGACGAGGCGTCCTGATTACTTGAGTAGCTCAACGATCACGTCAGTCGACATGATGTCGCCGAATGTGCTGTAGAAGGCCGTGAGAGCCGCTTTGTGGTCGTCGTCGGTGTCGGCGGCGTTGGCGTCGGTCACATGACGACCTTGTAGTTCAACATCATCGCGTCGCGCGCGGTGGATTCGCAGCACACGTCGGTTCAGCCGTCGAAGTCGTCGGGGCACAGCTCGATCGGGAGACCGTGCGGGGTGCGGTCGGCCGCGCGCATCCACGCCGTGCGGCAGCCCGCAAGCGCGGGTGTCGATACCAGATTCTTTTCGGCGACAAGTACTTCCAAGGCGCCCAGCCAGTGGTGGTAGTACGTCTCGCCGGTGTCGGGGTCGCCGGCAGCCTGCGCGCGCCGGATCTCGGCGCCCAACGCGTCTGACCATTCGCCCGGGGTGAAGAGGCCCTCATCCTGCAACGCGCGCACCATCGCGAATGCGCG
>JAVXWV010000320.1:0-4054 GCA_032230775.1 Mycobacterium sp.
GACGTGTACACAATGGCCAGCGGATCCGAATCGTCGACGTCGCGTTCCATCGCCTCGAGCAGCGCGGCGTCGGCCTTATCGCCGGGTTCGGAGTCGATCAGGACGTGGCGCAGCAGCGGGGCAGCGCGATGAACGTCAACAAGTCGCTTCCGGTACTCGTGAGAGCGAAACGACGCAGCCGCAAGGAGGATTTCGGTGTCGCTGTCGACGAGTTGTTCGGTTATCTCCGGAGCCGTGCCGAAGGTGGAGAACGGTATGACGACGGCGCCGATGCGCGCGGCGGCCAGCATGCCGATGACGAACGCCTCACCGTTGGGGTAGAGCAGTCCGACGTGAGTGCCCTTTCCCCCGCCGAGGGCGATCAGACCGCGGGCCAGTTGCGCCGACCGGCGGTCGGCTTCCGCGTAGCTGAGCCGCTCGGCGTCACACACCAGGAACGGGTGTTCCGCCCGTGCACCCGACTGCTGCCGCAGAACGTCGGCGACGGTCAGCGATTCACTTGGCATGATTGACGGGATGGCCGAAGAATTCCCGGACTGCGCCGAGGTCGGCCTTGCCGGAAGGTGTCCTGGGAATCTGGTCGACGATCACGATGTCGGCGGGAATTTCATAGCGCGCCAGCCGTACTCGCAGGAACTCGACGAGCGCGGTCGAGTCGGTCGATACCGCATTCCGCAGTTCCACCATCGCTACCGGCGTCTCGCCGAGGCGGTCGTCGGGTCGGCCGACCACCGCCGCCCCTCGTACCGCGGGATGGCCTTCCAGCGCGGCGCGCACGTCGTCGGGCATGACCTTGAACCCGCCGCGGATGATCGCCTGGTCGGCGCGGCCGAGGATCCACAGGAATCCGTCCTCGTCGATGCGAGCCATGTCGGTGGTGCGCATCCACGCGGCCGACGGCCCGAGCTGTCCCGGTTTGACCTCGAGCAGCCCGTCATCGCCGGGGCCAAGCGGCGTTCCGTCGTCATCAACTACCCGAAGTTGTGCGCCCAGGCTGGGCCTGCCCACACTGCCGCGCTTGACATGCCAGTACTTCTGATAGTCCGTTAGTGTCCAGCCGGCCACCCCGCCGCCGAATTCGGTTGCCGCATAGGACGTCAAGACGGGTATTCCGAACTTCGCGGTGAATGCGTCGGCGTCCTCGGCGGAAAGGGGTGCGGTGCCCGATGTCACCGCGCGAACGCTCACCAGATCCTCCCGTGTCAGGTCGGAATGCAGCACCATGCGCACCGCCGTGGGCACCAGCGACACCGCGCGCGGCCGGTGCCTACGGACCGCGTCGGCCCATCGGTCGACCTCGAACCGGTCTAACAACGCGAACGGCCTTGCCTCGCAAACACACTGAAGAACCCGGAAAACGCCGCCGATGTGCACCAACGGCGCGTTGACGATGGCGACGCCGTGCCGCAGTTCGGTTGGCGGAGGTGAGCGGTCCGGTTCGGGCCCGATCACGCTGCGTGCCAACATGTCGTAGGTAAGGTCGATGCGCTTGGGCGGACCTGTCGTTCCGCTCGTGAGCATCCGGACTGCAACCCCAGCGCGACCCGCGCCAGCGGCAGGCACCTGCGGCACAGCGTCGAGACCCGAGATCGGAATCGGCGTCGGGCCTGCGGGCACCATCGACGCCAGGTCATCGGGTTCGCCAACTACTACCGGCAGGTCCAACGCGGTGATATCCGCGCGGGTACGGTCATCGCCGCGTGAGGGGTTGATGGTGACGACTGTGCCGCCGCCGAGCAGCACGCCGAGCAGTGCTCCCACGTGAACGGGTCTGTTGCGCAGCAACATCCCGACCTCGATCTCGCCCACCGCGGCAATCCGGTTCGCGAGCCCGGCGACCTGGCGCCACGTCGACCACTGACCGTCGTACTCGATGGCTGCAGCGCCGGGCTGCAGCTCCAGTACATCGGCGATGCGCCTGCTGAGAAGGTGGTCGGGCATCAGCGGACCCACGGCTTGGCCAGCGCGCCCTTTCCACGGGCGGCCAGTTCGGCCTGGCCGAGGGGATTTCCCAGCCGCGTGTAGATCAGGTTCTGCTCAAGTGCCGCACGGTAGGGCTTGTCCAGCGACTCCCAGATCGCCTTCACAGTGCCTTGGGTGGCCGACGGTGGCTTGGCGGCGATCGCCGTCGCGATCTCGTGTGCGCGCGCCCACAGCAGATCGGGTGAGACCACCTCCGACACCAGCCCGATCCGCAGCGCGGTGTCGGCGCCGACGCGTTCGTCGTTGCCCATCAACGCGATTCGCAATGTGTCGCCCAGCCCGACGCGGCGCATCAACCCGATCGGCTCCAACGCACACACCAAGCCTGCGCTGACATGGGAGTCGAAGAACGTCGCGTCCTCGGAGCAGATCACTACATCGGACTCGTTGACGAAGTAGAACGCACCCGCGGTGCACATTCCTTGAACGGCACACACCACCGGCTTCCACAGCTTCTGCCATTTCGGGCTGAGCGCCTCGCCCGGATCCTCGTGATTCCACACGTTGTCCGGCTGTCCGTACGACGACTTGACGTCGAGCCCGGCGCTGAATGCCCTGGCGCCTGCCGCTCGGAGCACGACGGCGTTCACCGACTCGTCGAGTTTGACGATGTGCCAGGCCTCGGCCATCTCCCGGCACATGGTGCGGTTGAACGCGTTCAGTGAATCCGGCCGATTCAGTGTGATCGTTGCGACGTGACTGGCGGCGTCGACGTCGAGCAGGATTGTTTCGAAGGCCGTCATCGGCACTGCCAGTTCGGGGCGCGCTTCTCCATGAACGCCTTCGGTCCTTCCTGTGCGTCCTCGGTGCGCAGGACGCGCTCGCGGAACGTCTCGGCAAGGATCTCCGCGTCGTGAAGCGGCAAGTCCAGCGTCTTGTGGATGGCCAACCGCGTACCCCTTACGGCCAGCGGCGCATTGGTGTTCACGATATCGGCGATCTCGTTGGCGCGTTGGAGGAGCTTGTCGTGCTCGACGACCTCGCTGATCATGCCGAGTTCGTAGGCGCGTTGCGCGCTCATCCGTTCGTGCTTGCCCATCAGGGCCATGCGCAGCGCGATATTTCGGGGCAGCACCCTGGCCAGCCGAACCATCTCACGACCGGCCACCAAGCCGATGCTGACGTGCGGGTCGAAGAACGTCGCCTTGTCCGAGGCGATGGCGATGTCGCCGGTGGTGATCCAGTCCAGCCCTGCGCCGCAACACAATCCGTTGATGGCGGTCAGCACCGGCTTGGCCATCCTGCGGAACGGCGGGGTGCCCTCTTGCGGGGCCTCCCACTGGTCGTAGGTGGACAGGTACGGGCGCTCGTAGATCACCCGGCCGTCCTCCGGGATCTCACCGACGTCGGCGCCGGTGCAGAACGCGCGGCCGGTTCCGGTGACGATGAGGATCCAGATGTTGTCGTGGTTTTCGGCCTCGTCGTACGCAGAGCGCAATTCGCTGATCATGTCCGGGCTGAGCGCGTTGAGCGCGTCGGGCCGGTTCAGCGTGATCGTGGCCTTGTGTCCGTCAACCTCGTACCTGATGTAGTTCATCGGTCACCTTCCACCGAATTCCGGTGTGCGATTTTCGCGGAATGCCGCTAGGCCTTCTTTGAAATCAGTTGTTCGGCAGGATAACTCCACATTGAACAACTCTTGCGTCATGGCCTGATCCAGGGTGGCATGCTGATTGTGATTGATGGCCTGCTTGGCCAGCCCGATTGCGACCGTCGGCCCCGACGCGAGCCGCGTCAGCAGTTGCTCCGTGACGTCGTCGAGTTCGTCCACGCTCACGCACCGGTGAATCAGTCCCCAGTCCGCAGCGTCGTTTCCACTCACCTTCTCGCCGAGCAGCAGCATCTCCTTGGCCCTTGCCAGCCCGACGAGCCGGGGGAGCAGCCACGTGGAACCAGAGTCTGGAGAGAAGCCGCGGCCGACGAACGCCTCCCAGAACACAGCGTCGTCGGCGGCCACGGTGAAGTCCGCGGCCAGGGCGAGATTGCAGCCGAGGCCGACGGCCCAACCCCGCACGCTGCAGACGACGGGCAACTGGATGGAATGGACCAGCTCGATCACCCGATTCGCCGT
>JAVXWV010000327.1:0-4629 GCA_032230775.1 Mycobacterium sp.
ATCGACATGGATGCGCTCACCCTCGAGTTGCCGCGCATGGCCTACGACCTGCCCGCCGGCGGCCGCAGGCTGATCCAGGGTGCCACGGGCTACGACGCGACCGTGGTCAGTGGAGCGGTGACCCGACGCGACGGCGTCGACACCGGCGCGAGGCCGGGACGATTGATTCGCGGTGTGCGGTAGTCAGCCGAGCCCGTAAACGCGCCGCGCGTTTTCGTGTGCGATTAAGTCGACCACCCGGATCGCATCGCGTTCGCCCCACTCGCCGGCGTCGATGAACCCCTGAAGTACGTCACGAATCCCGTTGCGCCACAGCCGCGCTCCAAGATAGTGCAGCTCGGCAGGGCCGAAACCGTCCGATGAGTACAGGATCTTGCGGAACGGCGCCATCTCGACGAGGCGACCGATGAATGACGCCGATCGCGCGCCGAGGTAGTTGATGGCCAACCCGCCATCGAGGTAGACGTTGTTGAACGCCTGCGCCAGATATCCGGCCTCGCGTTCGTAGGGATAGCAGTGCAACAGCATGATCGGGGTGTCGCCGCTGTTGCGAAGAAAGTCCAACAGATGCAATGGGTTCGTTCTGTGCAGGTCGCAGTCGCGGTCGCCGAACCCGACATGAAATTGCAGTGGCTTGCCCAGGCGCAGGGCCTGATAGAGGCCGAACCGCAGCAACACCCGTTCCGTCAGTCGGGTGCCCGGACTGTCCCGCCACCGCTGCGCAGCTTCGGCGACCTCGGCGGATGCCGGCTCGCTCAGATCGCCGTCGAAGCCACCGCGGTATGCCAGTATCGATTTGGTGGCTATCGCGGTCTTCGCCCGCTCGTCGAGCAGGCGGCCAAACGCCGTCGCGTAGTCGTCGGATGCCGTGATGGCGGCTTCGGCAACCGATTCCAGCCGGACGATCTCGTGGGCACGACCGACCGACAGTCTGGCCAGCGCATCGAGATCAGCGACGCCGCTGGCGAATCCGGTATCCACCAGCCAGTCGGACACCCTGGCTTGCGCGAGGAACAGCCGTGCAAGGTCGGACTCTGCGTGTTCGCATCGACGATTCCAGTACGCGTCCGCGTCGGCGTGCATCGGCAGTCCCAGCAGTGGCGCGCAATGCGCGCGAATGGCGAAACCGAGCTGCGTGTCGAACGCCGAGTCGTTGCTCGCCAGCGGTTCGGTATTGGCCTCGTTGAGGCCGTTCTCGAACCGGGGGCGGTCGGGAGGCTGAAGCCAGCAGCCATGTACGTGATGGTCCACCAGCGGCACGCTCTCGATGTGCTCGGCCAGGGCAGACAAACTCATACACTCCAGGCCAGACGGAACTTCTCGGCGAGGTCCTCGGGGCTCAGGTCACCGAAGGTCTCCTGCTCGTAGCGGCGCACCGCGATGACCGCGTCGACCGGCTCGTCCCCCAGAATGCCCCGAAGCAAGGCGGATTGGTCAAGCGCATCGAGGGCGTCGGCCTGCCTCGACGCGAGCAGCTTGATTCCTGCCTGACAGCGTTGATCGTCGGTGAGCGCAGCAGGGTCCACTGTCGTCTCGGGTGACAGCGGCAACGTGCGTTCGATCCCGTCGAGCGCGAGTCCGAGTATCGCCGCGGTTGCGTAGTAGGGATTCGCCGACGGGTCGATGACCTTCACTTCGACGTTCGCGCCGAGCGGATTGCTCGGGCCGCCGATAAGGAATCGCACTGCGGCTTCCCGATTCTCGGTTCCCCAGCACACATATGCCCCGGACCAGAAGCCGGGCTGCATCCGCAATCCCGACAGGATCGAGCCGCACAGTATGCCCTGCGCGTCGGGCAGGCCCGCGAGCAGTCCCGCGACCGCGGACTCCCCCTCGGCAGTCATGCCTGCCACCTCCGTTCCGTCCGAGAACAGTGGAGTGTCACCACGCTTCATCGAAAAGTGTTGGTGAGAACCGGATCCGACGCTACCGGCGAACGGCACGGGCGAAAGGCTGACTCGCAGCCCGTGCCGACGGGCCACCCTGCCGATGATGATGCGGATCAGCACCAGTTGGTCGGCTGCCGCAACCGGCGCCTGCGGGGACAGCGAGATCTCGAACTGGTTGACGCCGTACTCCGGGTGGAACTGTTCAATCGCGACACCGGAGCCCGATGCCGCATCCATGACGTCCCGCACGAACCCCTCGAACTCGAGTACCCCTGCCAGGCCGTATTGTGCCCACATGTGTGACGGGAGCGCGCTGCCGTCGGGGCCGACGAGAACGAACTCCATCTCGTGGCCGACCAGCGTGTCGATGCCGGCGTTTGACAGCCGCTCCTCGGTCCGCTGCAGGACGCCACGGCTGCAATATGGGTCAGCCGAACCGTCTTGATTGAAGAAAGCGCCAGGGGCCCAAGCCAATCCGTCGCCGAGGATCCGCAGCGCGCTCAGGTCGATGCGGATGCGCTGATCGCCGACCACTCCGGTGTTCTCACCGAAGACGGTGCCGACCTGGTCGATGGCGAACACATGCCAGACCGGGCTCGCGCCCAGTCCCGGGTCGGCGAAGGTGCCCATCCGGCGGAGCGGAACGGTCTTGGCGAGCGTGAGCCCGGCGGGATTGACGACCGTGCCGATCAGGGTCGCGACCCCGTCGGCCTCCAATTGGGCGATGGCGGCTGCGGCGAGGGGTTTGGCTGCCAGCGATGTCACAGCAGCCATTCTGCGCGGTCGTGCTGCGAATTATAGGGTGATCTTGCAGCTTTGGCCGATGTCGAGCGTGCGCAGCATCCGGCCCATGCCCAGCCACATCGCGCAGGACAGCGCCAGATCCGTCAGCAGTTCGTCGGAGAACTGCTCGTTGCAGCGTTCCCAGAAGTCGTCGTCGTCCCGCAAGCCGGTGTGATCGCTCGCGAAGCGTTCCGCGAATTCGGCGGCGATGCGCTCCTGCGGGCTGTACCCCGGCCACGTCCGCCACTCGGCGGCATGGTCGTAGAGGTCCTCGTCGACGCCGGCGGCGATGCCGTCCGAGTCGCGGGTGTTCTGGCACACCACGCATTCGTTGTCCAGCGCGATGACCATCCTGGCCAACTCCCGGACCCGCATCGGCAGTCGGTTCTTGTTGTAGACCGCGTTGGTGAACCCGGCCATCGCGACTCCGATATCGGGTGACTTCATCACCCAGGCAGCAGCGTCGTCGTCGGCGAAGGGTCCAATTCGGCTCATGGCCGAATCGTACGCCGGAGCGGGCAAAAGTGGAACACGTTCTAGTTTTTCGCCTCAGTCGGCGGATACCAGTTCCGCGCGATCGTCGGTCCAGTCCCGTTGAACGAGCATCCGGTGCGCGATCCGTTCCAATGCGGCGTCCACCTGCAGGCGGTCGGGGCGGCCCCCGAACGACGGCGACTCGGCGAGCTTGTCGACGATTCGGCAGACGATGGCGGTCGAGATGGCATCGACCTGTTTCGCTCCGGCCTGGGTGAGCCATAGCCTGCCGTCTGTCCTCAGCGCGAGCCCGTCGCGAACTAGGCCGTTGAAGGTTGGCTCGATGATCTCGAAGGGCACGCGCAGGCGCTCGGCGATATCGGTCAGCGTCGCCGAACCGAACAC
Organism: Mycobacterium sp.; assembly: GCA_032230775.1. GTDB lineage: Bacteria > Actinomycetota > Actinomycetes > Mycobacteriales > Mycobacteriaceae > Mycobacterium. Next base: position 3,552 of record JAVXWV010000327.1, read on the forward strand.
CTGGTTCTGCCGGTAGATGTGCAGCAGCGCCCACATCTGTGGCACATCGAGTTCGCAGCCCGGCTGTTGGGCGAGGCTGCGCAGTCGGATCTCCGGTGAGTCCCGAAACAGCCGCCCGACCGCCACTTCGAGGATCTTCTCGGGCGACTCCGTACTCGGCATTCCGAAGCCCTCGCCCATGTCGGTGGCCGAGACCGTTTCCACCTCGCGCAGTCTCACCTCCTTCAAGAAGAGCGAGACGACGAAGCCGATGATTGCCACGGGAACCGCGCAGAGGAAGACCTTCCCGAGCGAGTCGGCATACGCGTCGATAATCGGCGCTGCCATCTGCGGCGACAATGCGTGTAGCGCCTGCGGTGACTGCGCAGCTCGCGGCGGGGCTCCGCTCGCCGCCAGAGCGGGCCCGATCCGTTCGGCGAGGAAGTTGGCGAACAATGAGCCGAAGATGGCTGCGCCGAAGGAACTTCCGATCGTCCGGAAGAACGTCACACCCGAGGTCGCCACCCCGAGGTCGGCGAATTTCGAGGTGTTCTGGACGACGAGTATCAGGACCTGCATGCATAGGCCGATCCCCGTACCGAGGATGAACAGATACACCGACTGCTGCCACGTGGGAGTTGCGGCGTTCATTCCGGACAACAGTAGGAACGCCACCGCCATCACGGCGGTGCCGGCGATCGGGAACACCTTGTACCGGCCGGTGCGGCCGACGATATTGCCGCTGCCGATGGAGGTGATGAGCATGCCCGCCACCATTGGCAGGGTGCGCAGTCCGGATGTCGTCGCCGAGACGCCGTCGACGAACTGCATGAAGGTGGGCAGGAACGTCAACGCACCCAACATCGCAAAGCCGACGACGAACCCGAGCACGCAGCACATCGTGAACACTGGGCTCGCGAACAGGCGGATGGGCAGAATCGGTTCCGCTGCATGGGTTTCCACCCACACGAACACCGCCAGCGCCGCGAAGGACGCGATGAACAATCCGATGATCACCGGCGATGACCACGCGTAGGTGCCGACACCCCAGCTGGTCGCCAGTGTGAGGCCGGACGCCCCGATCCCGACGAACAGGATG
>JAVXWV010000297.1:0-4603 GCA_032230775.1 Mycobacterium sp.
GTTCGGCGTCAAGCGTGGGCTGCTCGGAAAGTTCATGCCGGTCAAGAGGACGACGTTCGTGATCGACACCGACCGCACGGTGCTCGACGTGATCGCGTCCGAGGTCAGCATGGACACCCACGCCGACAAGGCACTGGAGGTGCTGCGCGAGCGGCAGTCCGCGTGACGCCGGTTCTGCAACTCGCCGATGTGACGTTTCGTCGCGACGGCAAGCAGATCATCGACGGCATCTCGCTGACCGTGCAAGCCGGCGAGCACTGGGCGCTGCTCGGGCCCAACGGCGCGGGCAAGAGCACGCTGCTCGGCTTCTGCGCCGCCGTGATGTTTCCCACCTCGGGAACCGTTCGCATCCTCGGCGAGCAGATGGGTCGCGTCGACCTTGCGCGGCTGCGTCATTCGATCGGCCATGTGAATCCGCGGCACCGCCTGCAATACCCGTTGACCGTCCGCGAGGTGGTGCTGACCGGCATCACCGCGACGATCGACATCCCTAACCGATGGGCGCCCACGGCCGACGAACGGCGTCGCGCTGAAGACATGATCGAAACGGTGGGGCTGTCCCCCAGGGCGGACGACGTCTGGCCCACCCTGTCGCAGGGTGAGCGGGGCCGCACTCTCATTGCGCGCGCATTGATTTCGGACCCTCGGCTGTTGCTGCTCGACGAACCAACCACGGGTCTCGACGTGGCCGCACGTGAACAGCTGCTGGAAACCATCGACACGCTCGATGAAACCCATCCCGAGGTGGCCTCGATTCTGGTCACTCATCACCTCGAGGAGCTGCCGACCACCACGACGCATGCGCTGCTCATCGCGGAGGGCCGCACGGTCGCCGCAGGGCCTGCGCGCCAAACCGTGACGACCGACAACGTCACGGCCGCGTTCTCGCATCCCGTCGAAGTCCGCTACGACGACGGCCGGTGGATCGCGCGCACCAAGGCCACCCGCATCGACGTCTAGTTGTACCCACTGCGCGCAGCGCGGCCGCCGTTGTCCTGGCACTGCCAGTCCTAGGAGAACCCGACGACACCCTAACCCGCCGAGCTCCTCAACTCCGCTTTGTAGGCGGGGCCTGCGGCTGGCCGAGGGTGCCTGCGGTGAAGCACGATGTGCGCCCGCCGTCGACGACCATGTTGGCTCCGGTGATGTAGCCGGCCTCGTCCGATAGCAGAAACGCGACCGCCGCCGCGATGTCGTCCGGTTGCCCGAAGCGGCCGAGCGGGATCGTCGACTCGTTCTCCGCTCGCTCCCGCGCCGGGTCGGGCGCGGCAGCGAATTCTGCCATCAGCATCGGCGTCTCGGTGGTGCCCGGAGAGACGCTGTTCACTCGGATTCCTTGTCCGGCCAGCTCCGCCGCGAAGGCACGTGTCATCGCCAGCACGCCGCCCTTCGTCGCGCTGTATCCGACATAGCCCTGCTGACCGAGCAGCCCCAGCTCTGACCCGGTCAGAACGATGGCGCCGCAGCCCAGCGGAATCATCCGCCGGGCGGCTTCCCGTACGACGTAGAAGCTGCCGGACAAGTTGACATGCAGCTGCCGCAGCCAGTCGTCGTCGTCCAGCGATACCGCGGGGCCGACGATCGAAATGCCGGCATTGCTGAAGACAGCCGAGACGGGGCCTAGGGTCTCGGCGTGATCGAACGCCGCGGCGACCTGGCCAGAGTCAGTAACGTCGGCGGGCACAGCGAACGCGGCATATCCGGTGGCGCGGCACTCCTCTGCCGCTGCCTCAAGGTCGTCGCCGGGTAGTGCCACGAGCGCGACGGCCGCGCCCTCCTGCGCCAGTCGAAGCGCCGTGGCACGGCCAATTCCTGAACTCGCGCCGGTGACTAAGGCGACGCGATCGGCAAAGCGGGGCATCGTGTCAGTGTGCGCGAGGATCAGGTTCACAGCAGGCTGAGGCCGCCAACTTGACTGGGACACAGTCGACGGCCATAGCGTTGTTAGATGACTTACGTCAGGTTCATCGCCGCAGCGGCAGTCCTCGGGTTGGGTGTTTTCGTCGCCGCCATCCCGCCTGCATCAATCGAAGCGCGTGCGCACGCCGCGCCATTCGTCGCGGACGACGCCGATGACGACGACTCCGACGCCCTCGCGCAAGAACAAGAAGACGAAGAGTGGCAACAGCAGCAGGAGCAGGACAACGAAGAAGCTCAGCAGCAGCTTCAAGACTCACTGCAGCAGATGGAGCAATCCGAGCAAGAGGCCGAACAGCAGAACGAGGCGGCACAGCAGCAGGCGCAACTGGACGAGCAACTGGCCGAGCAACCCGGGAACTAATGCGGCTAGAGGTACGTCCGTAGGTGTTCGGTCATGCCGCGCCGAAAGTCCAGCATTGACTGGGCTTTCGGTGCGAAGTTGTCCGCAGCGTGATACATGCCCGGCACGGTGACAAGCTCACACGGGACACCGCTGGCCTTGAGCTTCTCGGCGTAGTCGACGTCCTCGTCGTAGAACAGGTCGAGATCGCCGACGCCGACCCATGCCGGCGGCAGTCCGGCCAGATCGGTACGCCGGGCCGGCGCCGCATACTCCGGAGCGTCCGACATCCGCGGCGCACGACCGAGATACGACGTCCACTCGAAGCGATTGTTCGCCGGTGTCCACACAAGGCGCCCGCGGCCGGCGTGGTCGTCCCGCAGCGCGGTGCGGTCGTCGATCGTCGGGTACACCAGCACCTGCGCCCGCAGCGGGATTCCCTCGTCGTGACTGCGCTGCGCGACCGCGGCCGCCAGCCCACCGCCCGCGCTCATTCCCATCACCGCGATGCGATCCGGGTCGATGCCGAATTCGTCTGCATGCGTGCGCATCCACTCCAGGGTCGTCATGCAGTCGTCGAGCGCGGCAGGAAACGGATGCTCGGGCGCGAGCCGGTAGTCCGGCGACACCGTGACGACGCCGAGATCGCGCACGAGACGACCCGTGCCGAACGCCTCCATTTGCGGCGAGCCAAAGACGTAGCCGCCTCCGTGAATCGACAGCACGCCCGGTCGTGGGCGCTGGTCGTCGATGGGCGTGGTGACCAGCACCGGGATGTGGCTGTCGCCGATGTGGCGCTTGGTCACCGTCACACCACGGCCCGACGGCGTTCGAACCTGAGACTGGAGGCGGTATAACGGCAGGTTCCGCCTGTTGATCGTGCCTGAGAGCAACGGCAGGATCGGGCTGCGCAGGTCCGCAGGCACGGCGGCCATGGCGTCCCGCATCGTCAGGTAGCGCCGAGCCGCCAATGCGGCCGTTCCCAAAATCGCAACCGCCGCAAGCTTCTTCACGCAGAAAGCTTAACCCTCGGGACCCAGTAGTAGATCGGCGTCGAAGCAGGTGTGATCGCCGGTGTGGCAGGCCGCCCCGACCTGGTCGACCTCGAGCAGCACCGTGTCGCCGTCGCAGTCCAGCTGCACCGAGTGCACGTACTGGGTGTGGCCAGACGTCTCCCCCTTGACCCAGTGCTGCTGCCGTGACCGCGAGTAATAGGTGGCCTTTCGGGTTTCCAGCGTGCGGGCCAGCGCGATGTCGTCCATCCACGCGACCATCAGCACCTGGCCCGTGCCGCGCTCCTGCGCGACCGCTGTGAACAGCCCATTGGCGTCGCGCTTCAGCCGCGACGCGATGCCAGCATCGAGACTCATCGCACAACAATCCCTTCTGCCGCCATCGCCGCCTTCACCTGGCCGATGGTCAGCTCGCGGAAGTGGAACACGCTGGCCGCCAGCACGGCGTCTGCACCTGCAACAACGGCAGGCGCGAAATGTTCCACCGCCCCTGCTCCGCCACTGGCGATCACCGGGACGGACACCGCGCCGCGCACCGCGCGCAGCATCTTCAGGTCGAATCCGGCCTTGGTGCCGTCATAGTCCATGGAGTTCAGCAGGATCTCCCCGACGCCGAGTTCGGCTCCGCGGGTGGCCCATTCGATCGCGTCGATCCCCGTGCCACGGCGGCCGCCGTGTGTGGTGACCTCCCAACCCGACGGGGTCGGTGGCTCACCCTGAGGGACCGTGCGAGCGTCGACCGAAAGCACGATGCATTGTGACCCGAACTGACGGGACAATTCCGCGAGCAGTTCCGGGCGGGCGATCGCAGCGGTGTTGACGGCCACCTTGTCGGCGCCCGCCCGCAGCAGCACGTCGACATCGGCCACCGACCGCACCCCGCCGCCGACGGTGAGAGGGATGAACACCTGCTCGGCGGTGCGTTTGACGACGTCGAGCATCGTGGCCCGGCCCGACGACGATGCCGTGACGTCCAGGAACGTCAACTCGTCTGCACCTTCCGCGTCGTAGGCGGCGGCCAGCTCGACGGGATCGCCTGCGTCGCGCAGGTTCTCGAAGTTGACGCCCTTGACCACTCGGCCGTCGTCGACGTCAAGACACGGGATGATGCGTACTGCGAGATCTCTGGGGTCCATCAGTAATCCCCCGGATCGCCGACGGCGTTCATCAGCTCCAGGAGTTCACCGTGCACGCCGGGAGCAGCGACCAGCGCCGAGCGTGACTTCGTGGTCCAAGCGCTGCCGTCCAAGTTCGTGACGATGCCGCCAGCGGCGCGCACCAGAGCAACGCCCGCCGCATGATCCCATACATGTGCACCGAAACTGATTGC
>JAVXWV010000454.1:0-3941 GCA_032230775.1 Mycobacterium sp.
CGGACGGTGACCACACCCGCCTCGTGCACACCAGCTGCCGACGCGAGCACCGCGCTCGCCGACGCGGCGGCACAGTCCTTCAGTCCTGAACCGCCACCAGGGCTCGCTTGAGCTGCTTGCGATGAAAGCCGCACGGGCAGTTGTATGTCCAGTCGCTGATTATGTTGAGGACGTGGTCAGCGGGCCGGGATTCTCCTGGCGCCCAGCGGTTTCGACGGTGATCCGCTCAACATAATCAGAGGCCTTCGAGGAATGCGAGCAGCGTGTCGGAGGGTCGGTATCTGCCGGGCTTGATGCCAAGCGGCGTGGTCCGGGCGATCGCGTTCTCCTTGAGGGCTGGGTCGGCGTGTTCGTAGATGTGGGTCGTCTGGGTGCTCTCGTGGCCGAGCAGCAGTGCGATCGTCGCGATGTCCACGCCTTTGGCCCGCCAGAGCATCGCCGCGGTGTGGCGGAGCACGTGCGGGGTGACGCGCTTGGTGTTCAACGACGGGCAGTTCGCTGCCGCTGTCTCGGTGTGCTTGCCCACCAGCAGTCCGACCGTGTGCCGGCTCAGCGGTCGACCTTGACATGTTGGGAACAGTGGGTCGTCAGGTTCGCTGCCACGCTCGGTGATCCATTGGTGTAGCAGGGCGGCGACTTCGCCGGTCAGCGGTGTCGCGCGCTTCTTACGCCCCTTGCCCAGGACCCGGATGTGGCGGCCGGTGCCGAGGTGGACGTCGCGCATGCGCAGGCCGACCAGTTCCGAGACGCGCACCCCGGTCTGGACCATCAGTGCCAGCAGTGCACGGTCGCGGCGGCCGAGCCAGGTGTTGCGGTCGGGCGCGGCGAGCAGTGCGGAGGTCTCGGTGAGGTCGAGGTAGCAGACGGTGCTGCGTTCGTGGCGTTTGGTCGGGATCGCCATGACCCGCGCGATCGTGTGCGCGTGCTCGGGGTGCTCAAGTGCGGCGAAACGGTAGAACGAGTGGATCGCGCCGAGGCGGGCGTTGCGGGTGCGGGCACCGTTGCCGCGGTCGCGTTCGAGGTGGGTAAGGAACGCGCCGATCAGCGGTGCGTCGAGGTCGTCGATGTCCAACTCGAACGGCTGCTTGCCGGTCTGGGCGTGCACGAAACGCAGCAGCAGCGTGAACGTGTCACGGTAGGCCGCGATCGTCTGCGGGCTGCAGTTGCGTTGGGTGATCAACCGGTTTGTGAAGAACGCCTGCAGTGCGGGTGCGAGCGCGGTCATGACAGCACTCCGGGCAGTCGCTCCATACGCTCGCCGACCAGCTGCAGCAGCTCGGGGACCGCTTCGAGGTACCAGTAGGTGCTGGCCGGGTCTGCGTGTCCGAGATACGTGGACAGCAGCGGCATCCGCCGGTCGATGTCTTCACCGGTCCGGTACCAGTCCAACAGCGTGTGCACGACAAAGGCATGCCTGAGATCATGTGGGCGCGGGCGGGCGCGGGCGCCGCGGCCTTCCAGCCCGATCTGGCGGACCAGCTTGATGAACGTCGCGTTGAGTTCCTCGCGTCCCATCCGCCGCCCCCGCGCGGACAGGAAGAACGCCGGCGTGGACGGTGTCGGGAAGCGGGCGTCACGCAGGCTGGCGTAGACCCGAAGCGCACCGACGGTGCTCTGGTGCAGCGGAACCTGCCGCTGCTTGTTGTTCTTTCCGGCGCGCACGTGCACCACGCCGTTGTCCAGGTCGACATCTGCACGATCGAGTCCGAGGGCTTCCCCTGGACGGCAGCCGGTAACGGCCAGCAGCCCGATCAGCGTCTCGTGACGCGCAGCCCGCAGCGTCGGTCGCAGTTGCCGCGCGGCGCTCATCAACGCCGCGATTTCCTGCTCGGAGTAGACGTAGGGGGCGATGCGCGGACGGTGCCCGGGCAACAGGTCGGTGGCCGGGACCTCGCTGGCGGGATCGACCGTGGCCAGGTACCGGGCGAAGCCCCGCGCGACCGTGAGCCGCTGGCGCCACGTAAACGGATGGACATCGACGGGGAGCCGCGCCCATGCCAGCGCCAACTCGGTGGTGATCCGCTGCGCGCCGACCCGGTCGAGGAACTCGACGAACCCTTCGAGCATGCGCCCGTCCTGGGGCATCGCGAAGCCGAGCCGGCGACGGATGCGCAGATAGTCATCCAGCGCCGCGCGCAGCGCGCTCATGACACACCTGCCGGCGTCGGCCACGGGCGCGCGAGCGCCCGTAGCGCGGCGCGGTCGACCTTGGCGTAGATCGCGGTGGTCTTCTGCTCGCGATGACGAAGTACCTGCCCGATCTCCGGCAGCGACGCCCCAGCTTGCAGCATCTGGGTCGCGGCGGTGTGGCGCAGCCGGTGAGCACCGACGCGAGGCAGCCCGGCCCGGTCGCAGGCCGCGCGCACCACCCATGCGACCGTGCACCGGTTCAGCCCCTGCCGTGGCGCGGTCACCCGCAAGAACAGTGCCCGGCACTCGCACCGCGGTCGGCGGCGGAGGTAGGACACGATCGCCTCGCCGACATCGGTCGGCAACGGCAGCGTGTCCTCGCGGCTGCCCTTGCCGTGGACCAGCAGCATCCCGGCCCGCCAGTCCAGATCGTCCAGGGTAATCGCGGCGACCTCGCCGGCCCGTAACCCGAGTCGCGACAGCAGCAGCAAGATCGCGAAGTCACGCCGGCCGACCATCCTGCGCCGATCGCAGGATGCCAGCAGCCCGCGCACCGCGGCCGGTTCCAGACCACGCGGCAGGGTGCGGTCGCGCAGGTCGGCTACCGAGGGAACCGCCCAGACCAGCGGCGTCGTGATCAGCCCCGCCAGGTGCAGGTAACGCACCAACGATCGCAGCGCGCAGACCAGATCGCGCGCCCCGGACACGCTACGTTTCGGGCACTCACGAGCCAGAAACGAGCTCACGTCGATCGCGGCCAGCCGTGCCAGGTCCAGTCCCTCCGAGCCGCCCAGCTCGGACAGGAACAAGAGCGCCGCCGGGACGTACGCATCGAGCACCGTGTGATCGCACAGCCCGCGCTCGATCGATAGGTACCTGCCGTAGTCGGCGAGCAGTTCTTCCAACCGGCCGACCGGGCAGGCCGGCGCCGGAGGCGGAACAGCTCCCAGCTGCCGCAGATATTCCAGCGGCAGCGCCACGCTGCGCGGCGACGCCCACGACACCACGCCCGTCGCGCGACGCTCCTGAGCGAACCGCTCCGCCTGCTCGCCGGTCAGCTCGCCCGCGCCCAGCCCCTCACGCGCCAACCACCGACTGAGCTGATCGAACTGATACAGCCTGTCCGCCGCTGCCGAGCACGAGTACGCCCGAGACGCCAACCACGAGGAGAACCCCGTCGCATACGGCGCCAGCGGCCCAGCCACCACCGGAACCCACACCCTCCTGCCCATCGCTGCCTCCTGTCAGATCGCGGAACACGATCCGTGAAGCCTCGATGCAACAGCGAGAATTATGTTGAGCAGATCACCGTCGAAACCGCTGGGCGCCAGGAGAATCCCGGCCCGCTGACCACGTCCTCAACATAATCAGCGACTGGACATACAACCGGTTATGTGAAGATCAACATAAACGGATCTGAGGGGGCCCCGGCGCAGTAATGCGTCGGGGCTACCCGACTCATCATCGGCAAGGGCAACGCTTCGGCGATCGGGACGCTAGTGGAACGCACGACCGGCTACACGATGCTTCTCCACCTTCCCGACGGCTTCAAAGCCGAGCAGGTCCGTGACGCCCTGACCGAGAAAATCAAGACGCTGCCCGATGTGCTACGTGCGTCGCTCACCTGGGATCAAGGCGTGGAAATGCGCGACTGGAAAGAGGTCGCCGTGGCAGCCGACATCGACATCTACTTCTGTGATCCGCATTCACCTTGGCAACGGGCGACAAACGAGAACACTAATGGCTTGCTGCGCCAGTACTTTCCCAAGGGCAGCGACCTGTCCATTCATAGCCAGAACGACCTCGACTGG
>JAVXWV010000546.1:0-9312 GCA_032230775.1 Mycobacterium sp.
ACGAGCCGTTCGCAGCGTTGGACGCGATCACCAGGCTGCGCATGCACGACTTGGTTCGCGAGCTGCGCCGCAAACACCACGCATCCATGCTGCTCGTCACCCACGATGTCGATGAAGCCATCGCGCTCGCAGACCGAATCCTCGTCATGAGCAACGGACGAATCGGCGACGCTCACACCGTGCAGCTCTCGCCGGCCGAGCGGGAGGCGAGCATCGCCCGCGAGCACCTCCGCGCAGCCCTGCTGGCAGGCCTCGGACTCGCCAGCCAGCACTGAACTCACCACCTCATCCCATCGCATAGTCCAGGAGAAGTCGTGTCCCACAAACATTTTCGACTCAATTTCACCGCAGTGCTGCTCACTATCGCGAGTGCGCTTGCCGCCTGCTCCTCGTCGAAGGCACCCGACGCCCCACTGAGCAGTGCGGGTGGCTCGACGGCCGCCGGCCACCAGGAGTGGAGTCAGTACACGTTCACCGTCGGGGACAACGGCGGCGACGGCACCGAGGAACTCGCGAAGATCACCGGTGTATTCAATGATGCGCCGTACAAGGTCAAGTTCGCCAGGTTCGATTATGGACCGCCGCTCGTGCAGGCTGCCGCGTCAGGCGACATCGACCTCGGGTCCGTGGGTGACGTTCCACCGATCACCGGGGCGGCAAAGGAATTCGGGTTCAAGATCGTCGCCGTCCAGCGCGGCGCCGATGCGACCAAGGCGGCCGAGAACATCATCGTGCCCAAGGGCTCATCGATTCAGACGCTGGCCGACCTGAAGGGCAAGCGGATCGCCGTCCCCCAAGGCAGTTCGGCGCACGGCTTGGCACTGCTGGCCCTCAAGAGCATTGGCTTGACGCCCAAGGATGTCGAGTTGGTCTACCTCAGCCCAGCGGCGGGCGGCACGGCGTTCAACACCGGCAAGGTCGACGCTTGGTCGATCTGGAACCCGCAGTCGGCGCTCGCGGTGAAGGACGGTGCCCGAATCATCGCCAAGGGCCTACCCCCGATCGATCAGGTCAACAACTACTACGTGGCAAGCGAGAAATCGCTCAACGACCCACCCCGGCGGGCCGCACTGGCCGATGTGTTGACCCGCGTCGCCCGGGAATTCAATTGGGCTCAACAAAATCCCGACGAGTACGCCAAGGCCATCGTGAAGGAGACGGGTGTTTCCCTCGATGACGCCAGGACGACAGTGGACGCCTTCCCGTTCAAGATCACGCAGTTCCTCCCAGAGGACCTCAAGTCCGAGCAGGCCCTCAGCGACGCCTTCTTTGAGGCCGGCGAGATCACGAAACAGGTCGACGTGAACACCATCGCCGACAACCTCCTGCCGGACGGCTTCGACAGCTCGAAGATCACGTGATGAGCGGCCCGCGGCGAGAACTGCACCTCAACGCGTTCCTCATGGAGGCCGGCCACCATGAGGCGGCGTGGCGATTGCCCGAGAGCAATCCCCGTGCCGACTTCGACCTTCGACATTGGATCGAACTGGCCCAGCTGGCGGAGAACGCGAAGTTCGACTCGTTGTTCCTCGCCGACGGTCCGGCGCTCACCGGCACAGGGGAGTTCCGTCCGCCCGGCCAGCTCGAGCCGCTGACCCTGCTGACCGCCCTGTCGCAGCACACCAACCGGATCGGGTTGATCGCGACCGTGTCGTCGACGTACAACGAGCCGTACAACCTGGCGCGGCGGCTGGCGTCGGTCGATCACGTCAGCGGCGGGCGGGCCGGCTGGAACATCGTCACCTCGGCGACTCCGGAGGAGGCCGCCAACTTCGGCCTCGACAACCGTCTGGACCATTCGTCGCGGTACGTTCGCGCCGACGAGTTCCTCAACGTCGCAAAGGCGTTGTGGGACAGCTGGGAAACGGACGCTGTCCTCGCCGACAAGTCATCGGGCCGATACGCGGACGTGTCGCGTCTGCGTGCCATCAACCACGATGGCGAGCACTTCAAGGTCGCAGGCCCGCTGAACGTGCAGCGGCCACCGCAGGGCCACCCGTTGCTGGTTCAGGCGGGGTCATCTGACGACGGCAAGAACTTCGCCGCCCGCCACGCGGAAGCCATCTTCACCGCCCACCAGACCTACGAGCGTGCCTCCGACTTCTACGGTGATATCAAGGCGCGGACGGCGGCGGCGGGTCGTGACCCCGACGACGTGCTCGTGCTTCCCGGCATCGTGCCGATCATCGGTTCGACCGAGCACGAAGCACAGGAGCTGGCACAGCAACTGGACGAGCTTCGGGTGCCGGAGTACGGACTGTGGCAGTTGGCCAACATTCTGGAGACCGACACGTCGGCGTTCGAGCTCGACAAGCCGTTGCCCGACTTCGTCTTTGCGCGCCCGAAACTAGAAGGCGCCCAGAGCCGTTCGGACCTCATCCTCGAGTTGGCGCAGCGTGAGGGGCTTACTGTCCGCGAGATACTGTCGCGACTGGGCGGCGGGCGCGGCCACTTCACCTTCATCGGCACACCCGATCAAGTGGTTGACACGATCGTGGCTTGGTTCGAGGGCGGGGCCGCCGACGGGTTCAACATCATGGCCGCGGCGCTGCCGTCCGGACTGGAGACCTTCACAGAGCATGTGCTGCCAATCCTGCGGCGCAAGGGACTGTTTCGTGAGGAATACACCGGCACCACGCTGCGGGAGCACTACGGCCTGTCCGTCCCGACCAGCAGAGTCCGCGGTGAAGATGCACACTTCCCGGTGTGAGATCTTCTGACACGGCACCCGCTGCGCTGTCGATCACTGGCCTGCGCAAGGTCTACGGCGGTGGCTTCACCGCCGTGTCGGACCTCGATCTGGAACTCGACGACGGCGCATTCTTCGGTCTGCTCGGCCCCAATGGAGCAGGCAAGACCACGCTCATCGGCTCGGTGTGCAACATCGTCAAGCCGACCGCGGGTGAGTTGACCGTCTTCGGCCACGACTACCGAACCAGGGAGGCCCGGCGCCTGATCGGCCTGGCCGAGCAGCAGATCAACGTCGACCGATTCCTATCGGTCCGGCAACTGCTGATCTACCACGCCGGCTATCACGGTATCGGACGCAGGGAAGCGGTGCGCCGTGCCGACGACCTGCTGGAGCTGTTCGGGCTCGGGGCGAAGGCGAACGGGCGGGCCTACGAACTGTCCGGCGGTATGCAGCGCCGTCTCGTCATCGCACGCGCATTGACACACCGGCCACGGCTGTTGATCCTCGACGAACCGACTGCAGGGGTGGACGTCGAATTGCGTTCGGAGATTTGGAGATTGCTCAAGGGTCTCAATGCTGCGGGCACGACGATACTGCTGACCACGCACTACCTTCAGGAAGCCGAGACGTTGTGCGACGAGATCGCACTCATCGCCGCCGGACGGATCGTGGACCGCGGATCGGCGGTGTCCCTGCGCGACCGCTACGAGGCGCGGGACATCTCCGAGGTCTATGCCCGGGTCATTGCGGCGGACGCCACCCCATGACCGGTGTTGAGGCCGCCGCGGTTAGACCGTACGACGAGCCCTTTCGCGCCGAGCGACCCCCATTCCTCTGGCTCGCCGAGCGCGAGGTGTTGCGATTCCTCAACATCTGGCAGTACTCGATCGCGGGACCGGTGCTGTCCACCATCCTGTTCGTCGTCGTGTTCGGCTCGGTATTGGGGCGTCATGTCGACTCGACTGGCGACGTTCCCTACGGCCAGTTCATCGTTCCCGGGCTGTTCGCTCAGGCGATCCTGAACGTCGGATTCTTCAACGGGACGACGAGTTTGTTCGAGGCCCGCCGCGACAAGTACATCAACGATGTATTCGCCAGTCCGCTGCGATGGTGGGAGATCAACGCCGCACTCGTCACCGGTGGAATTGCGCGCGGAGTGATCGTCGGCGCCGGTGTCCTCGCGATCAGCGCGCCGTTGACCCACGGTGGCGTTGCCCGGCCGGTGGTGTTCGTGTTCGGCACCCTCGGCGTGCTCGTGGTCGCAGCGCAGACGGGAGTGATTGCAGGCAGTCTGGCCAAATCCCTTGACCATGTGTATGCGATGGAGTCGATCATCCTGTTGCCGCTCGGATTCCTCGGCGGCATCTTCTACTCCGTCCGGCAGCTGCCGTACGTCTGGGACGTCGTGAGCCAGATCAATCCGGTCTTCTGGCTGGTTCAGGTCGAGCGAATCGGTCTGGTGGGGCGCGGTGACGTCAGCGCCGTATCGGCGCTGGCCGTGGTGTGGGCACTGGCACTGGCCCTTTCGGTCTGGTCGGCGGCCATCTTCGGAACTAACCGCCTCAAGGCCTAGTCACGCGGCCCGGTCGTGGAAGTAGTGGCCCTGCTCCAGATCGTCGAGGAGTCCCGCTTGCGTTGGCTGCCACCCGAGCAGCTCTTGGGTGCGCGTGCTCGACGCCGCGACGTCCAGCGAGAAGAAGCCGCCGAGCCAGCCGAAATGGTCGAACGCCGTTTCCGGCGCTATCCCGGTCACGGGCAGCGTGAGATGGCGACCAATGGCGCCTGCGATGTCACGGACAGGGACACCCCCGTCGCCGACCGCGTGCAATCGTGCGCCCGCGGGTGCCGACTCAAGCGCCAACCGAAACAGGCGGGCGGCATCCAATCGGTGCACAGCGGGCCAGCGGTTCGACCCGTCGCCGGGGTAGGCCGCGACGCCCTTCTCGCGCGCGATGTCGATCAGCCGCGGGACGAAGCCGTGATCGCCCTCGCCGTGCACCGACGGCGGCAACCGCAGAACCGAGACCCGCACGCCGCGCGAGGTGAACTCAAGCGCCGCGCGCTCCGAGGCGCGTGGGGAATCGGGGTCGACCACGTCGTCCTCGGTCAAGATGCGGCCCGGTGAGAACCCGGCAAGTCCAGACGCGACGACGAACGGCCGATCGGATCCCGCGAGCACGTCACCGAGTGTTTCGATGGCGCGCCGGTCGGTCTCGGCGGCGCCGCTGTAGGCGGTGAAATCGTGATTGAACGCAAGGTGGATCACTCCGTCGGCAGACGCAGCACCAGCGCGCAGGCTCTCGGGGTTCTCGAGATCACCCCGGTGCGCGTGCGCCCCTGCCGCCCCTAGGGCCTGCGCCGACGATTCGGACCGCGCAAGCCCGACGGCCTGGTGACCTGCGTCGATCAGCTCCGAAACAACCGCTGATCCGATGAATCCGGACGCGCCGGTGACGAACACTCGCATATAAACCTCCCGTTTGATGTCAGTTGCTGTCATCAGCGGTAACGCTGATGACAGCCGCTGTCATTCCCCTAAGATCGCCGTATGAGCCGATGGCAGCCCAACGCACGCGGCCGCCTGGAGCAGGCGGCACTGGAGCTCTACACCGAGCGCGGCTTCGACCAGACCACGGTCGCTGAGATCGCCGAGCGGGCGGGCCTGACTGAGCGGACGTTCTTCCGGTACTTCACCGATAAGCGCGAGGTGCTGTTCTGGGGCCAGGGTGCGCTGATGGAGTTGGTCACGAGACATATTGCGGAGGCCGACGATTCCGCATCTCCGATCGACGCTGTCGGCGCTGCGCTGAAGGCCACGGGGGAGATGTTCGAGGGTCGCCGCGAGCACGCCCGACGACGCCAGGCGGTCATCGACGCCAACGCGGGCCTGCAGGAACGCGAGTTGATCAAGCTGGCGTCGCTGGCGGTGGCGATGGCCGAAGAACTGGGCCGTCGAGGCATCGGCGAACCGGCCGCCAAACTGACCGCCGAAACAGGGGTCGCGGTCTTCAAGGTCGCCTTCGACCGGTGGATCAACGCCACCAAGGACACCGATCTGGCACAGGTCGTCGGCGAGTCGCTCGACGAGTTGAGAGCCCTCACCGCGAGCACCTAACACGTCGCTCACATCCGGACATCGGTCGGTTGCACCAGCCCAGCGACAGGCACTCAACCCGCACTAGTTTGCCAGCGGCGCCGCATCGAATTCCGTTGGCAACACAGGCAGTTGGCAGCCTCGCTGACCTCTCGCAGAGCGCCGATGCACAGTATTGTTCTCGGGGATGTGGGGCCCACCGTGCTGAGACGCGCAGAGGCCGACGACCTGCCGAGTTCGCTGGGCGGCTTCGGCCGGCTCGGCCGCGTCGTGGTCCGGTGGCCGTTGTGGGTCATCGCATTCTGGATCGCCCTTGCCGTCGCGTTGTTCCTACTTTTCCCTCCGCTGGCCAAGATCGCGGGGGAGAAGCAGCCCGAGTTCCTGCCATCCGACGCGCCTGTCTTGGTCGCCAACAACGCGATGATCAAAGCCTTCGACGAATCCGACTCGCAGAACAGCCTGTTGGTGGTGCTGACCAACGACAACGGGTTGGGTCCTGACCAGGAGGCGGTCTACCGCAAGCTCGTCGACAACCTTCGTGCCGACCATCAGTCGGTCGTGATGCTGCAGGATTTCATCAGCACCCCGGCATTGCGCGACGTGGTCACCAGCAAGGACCACAAGGCGTGGTATCTACCGGTCGGGCTCGCGGGCGAACTGGCTACGCCCCCTGCGGCTGAGTCCTACAAGAAGGCCGTCGCGATCGTCAAGGCGTCGACGACGGGCACATCGTTGACCGCACATCTCACCGGCCCCGCGGCCACGGTCGGAGACATGACGGCGGTCGGCGAGAGCGACGTACACGTGATCGAAATCGCGACCGCGCTCATGGTGTTGACGATCCTGCTTCTCGTCTACCGAAACCCGCTCACCATGGCGCTGCCGTTGGTGACAATCGGAATTTCGCTCGCCGTGGCCCAGCAGTTGATCGCAGGCCTCCTCGAGTTGGGCATGAGCATCTCGCCGCAGGCCATGGTTCTGGTGAGCGGGATGATGCTTGGCGCGGGAACGGATTACGCAGTCTTTCTCATCTCGCGGTACCACGAATACCTCCGAATGGGCTACGAGTCGGATGTCGCGCTGGTATCGGCGATGGGGTCGATCGGCAAGGTGATCGCGGCGTCAGCAGGCACAGTGGCGATCACGTTCATGGGCATGACCTTCGCGAAGCTGGGAGTGTTCTCCACCATCGGACCGGCGTTGGCCGTCACGATCATGGTCGGGTTCGTCGCATCGATAACGCTGCTGCCTGCGATGCTCGCCATTGCCGGCCGACGCGGCCTGTGTAAGCCGAGACGCGAACTTACCAAACGCCTTTGGCGGCGATCGGGTGTGCGGATCGTGCTGCATCCGGTCCGGCATCTGGTGGCTAGCCTCATTGTCCTGGCGATCCTGGCAGGCTGCGTCGGGGCGATCAAATTCAACTATGACGACCGCAAGAACCTGCCTGCTGACGTCGACAGCAACGTCGGATACGCCGTGATGGCGCAACACTTCCCGGTGAACTCGAGTATCCAGCAGTTCATCCTCGTGCAGTCGCCGCGCGACCTGCGAAGCCCCAAGGCGCTGGCCGACCTCGAGCAGATGGCCCGACGCGTCAGCCAGGTGCCAGGCATCGCCGCCGTTCGGGGTGTCACGAGGCCGACAGGCGAGACCCTCGAACAGGCCAAGGCCACGTTCCAGGCGGGCGCAGTCGGTGACAAGCTCTCCGAGGCGTCAACCCAGATCTCCAACCGCGACGCTGATCTCGATCGGCTGACGGGCGGTGCGCACCAACTCGCGGATGCCCTAAGCGGCGTACGCAACGGCGTGCTGGATGCGATGACGTCCGTCAGCGGACTGACGAACGCGTTGGTCGACATGCAGGCCAAGTACGGACCCAACACGACGATCGCCGACATCGACCAGTCGGCGCGACTGGTCAAGAGCATGCGCGCGATGGGTGATGCGTTGGGGGTCAACCTCACCCAGGTCGACGATGTGTACCGGTGGGCGGTGCCGATGATGGCCGCGCTGAACTTCAACCCGATATGTTCGATTGACCCGGCGTGCCAGAACTCGCGAGCGATACTGCAGCGCCTCATCACGGCGCACGACGACGGCTCGCTTCAGTCGCTGTCCGATCTGGCTCACCAGCTGCAGGCCGCCGACGGCACCCAACCGGTGGACAGCACCGTCGGGGCGCTCCAGCAGAAGCTCGAGGCCGCCACCGAAGCGGCACAGAAGCTCGGGCTGGACAAGCCCGACGGCATCAAGCGCAAACTGGCGGAACTTCAAAACGGCGCCAACACGCTGGCCGATGCGAGCCGGCAACTCGCCGACGGCGTACAGTTGCTTGTCGACCAGGTCCGCCAGATGGGTCCCGGCCTCGGCGATGCTTCGTCATTCCTGATGGCCATGCGCAACAACGCCCGCGAGCCGTCGATGGCCGGCTTCTATATTCCGCCCCAGATCCTGGCCAACAGCGAATTCAAGACCGCTGCAACCATGTTCGTTTCAGCCGATGGCCACGCGATGCGTTACCTCGTCCAGACCGATTTGGATCCGTTCGGCACCCAGGCGATGGACCAGGTCGCGCAGATCATGGACGCCGCGCGCAGCGCGCAGCCCAACACCGAACTGGCGGACGCAACCATTTCGATCGCCGGGTTACCCGCGGTGAACGCGGACGTGCGCGACTACTACAACCACGACATGAGGTTCATCATCACCATGACGATCCTGGTGGTGCTGTTGATCCTCATCGTGTTGCTGCGTGCCGTCGTCGCACCGCTCTATCTCATTGCTTCAGTGGCGATTTCGTTCTTATCGGCGCTCGGCATCGGCGTTGTAGTCTTCCAGTTCATCCTCGGCCAACACCTCGCCTGGAACGTGCCGGGTACCGCGTTCATCGTTCTGGTCGCGGTGGGCGCGGATTACAACCTGCTGTTGATATCGCGCATCCGCGATGAGGCGTCGCGAGGGATGCGCACGGCGGTGATCCGGACCGTGGGTGCCACGGGCGGCGTGATCACCTCAGCCGGAATCATTTTCGCCGCGTCCATGTTCGGCCTGACCTTCGGCAGCATCGCGGGAATGGTCCAGGTCGGATTCATCATCGGCATCGGATTGCTGCTGGACACCTTCCTGGTCCGCACGGTGACCGTGCCTGCGCTGGCCGTCCTGGTGGGACGGGCCAACTGGTGGCCGTCGAAGATCCACGGGTCGGCGGGTGCCAAGCGGCCAGAGGCAGGTGCGGAGCGCCTATCAGCAGGTGAGGGCCAAGAGGCAGGTGCGGAGCGCCTAAAGGCAAGTGTGGCGCGCCTAATGGCAAGTGTGGAGCGCCTAGATGATCCGCGGCCCGCCGAAGCCGGGGACAGTGCCGATCGGGATCAGCGCCAGTGCGATGACGAGAAAGACAAACAACCGCAACGCTTTTGGCGTCGGTTCCTGCTCGATCTCGTGCCGGCGCGCCGCGAACACCGTGAATACGATCGCGACGTCGAAGGACGCGATGATCAGCCAGCGAGTCCAATCGAAGCCGGTC
>JAVXWV010000318.1:0-3318 GCA_032230775.1 Mycobacterium sp.
GTGTAGACGACGTCACGGTAGGTGTCGACCACGACTATCCCGACCGGCGAACCGGAGACGATGTGCTGAAGCATTTGCGAAACCGTGAGGCCGGACTGCTCGGCGGCGCGGCGCCGGCGTCGCTCCAGGATGCGCGGGGCGAGCACCGCCCCCAGCCCGACGCCGATCACCAGCGCGAGCAGAGCCACGACGGCCGCAATCAGCGACGTCGATACCACACTCACGCGAAAATCGTACGCATCCGGTGAACGCCATCCCAGCAGCGTGCGGCCAAATCGAGACATGTCACATGCCCAATCGCAGGTGTTCGGTAGCCGTTTACCCAGTGTTTGCCGAAATGCGCGGTCCGAGGCACTACTTCGCGCCCTGGGCAGCGACCGCCGCCGCACCGGCAGCGGCCGCCTCGGGGTCCAGGTAGGTACCGCCGATGATCGTCGGCTTGAGGTCGCTGTCCAGGTCGTAGCGAAGCGGGATGCCGGTCGGGATGTTCAGCCCGACCACGTCTTCGTCCGACATGCCGTCGAGGTACTTCACCAGCGCGCGCAGCGAGTTGCCGTGGGCGGCGATCAGCACCGTCTTGCCTGCTCGCAGGTCCGGCTCGATGGTCCCGGTGTAGTACGGCGCGAACCGCTCGACCACGTCCTTGAGGCATTCGGTGAGCGGTCCGCCGCCAATGTCGGCGTAGCGCGGGTCGGCGTCCTGGCTGTACGTGCTGCCGCGTTCGATCGGCGGCGGCGGGGTGTCGTAGCTACGCCGCCACGCCATGAACTGCTCGTCGCCGTACTTTTCCTTCGTCTCGGCCTTGTTCAGGCCCTGCAGCGCGCCGTAGTGGCGCTCGTTGAGCCGCCAGTGGCGGTGCACCGGGATCCAATGCCGGTCGGCCTTGTCCAGCGCCAGGTTGGCGGTGGTGATCGCGCGGCGAAGCAGCGACGTGTAGAGCACATCGGGCTGGCGGTCCAGCGCCTTGATCAGCTCGCCTGCGCGAGCCGCTTCGGCCCTGCCCTTGTCCGTCAGGTCGACGTCGACCCAGCCTGTGAACTGGTTCGAAGCGTTCCACGTGCTCTCGCCATGACGGAGCAGGATCAGCGTGGCTGTGTCTTCGCTACCCATGGCGCATCATCCTCTCACGCGGGCGATCAGTCGTCTTCGTCGATCAGATGTGCGAACGCCTCAAGATTCTTCAGCGACTCGCCGCGCGACACCCGCCACTCCCACTCTTTTTGGATTGACGATCGAAAACCTAACTCCAGCAACGTATTAAAGTCCGAGTCGACGGCTTCGAGCACCTGGCCCAGCACCCGGTCGATCTCGTCGGCGGTCACCGAGTCCAACGACATCCGGCCGACAAGATAGATGTCGCCGACGTTGTCGATGGTGTAGGCGACGCCATAGAGCCTGCGGTTGCGTTTGAGTAGGAACTTGTACACGCCCTCGTGGTTTTCGTCGGGCTTGCGGCAGACGAACGCCTCGACGCGCACCGAATGCTCACCGATGGACAGGATCGTGTTCGTCTTGAGGCGGCGCTCCCCGGGCAGCTCGACGACGAGGCCCGGCAGCCCGCCGTGTGCACCCTCGTGACGGGTGTAGACGAGGCCGTTCTCCTTGCAGGTGTCCTCGATGACCTGCTGGGCGCTACTCAATTGCTCACGCTCGAACGCCCCTCCGGATCGCGAAGCGACGCCCGTTGCGTCGCGCCGCCGCATCCGGCAGCCGGTGGCGGGCGCGGTAGTCGGAGATGGCGCGGCCATAGCTGTCCAGCAGCGCGTCGACGGTGTGTGCCCACGAGAACGTCGCGGCGTGCTCCACGGCGGCAGGACCCATGGTCTCGGGGCCGCGCTGCAATAGCGCGGCGATCGCCTGCGCCCAGTCGTCGACGTCGTGGCCGTCGACCAGGGTGCCGGTGACCCCGTCGCGGACCGCGACCGGCAGCCCGCCGACGGCTGCGGCCACCACCGGGGTGCCACACGCCTGCGCCTCGATGGCGACGAGGCCGAAGGATTCCGAATAGCTCGGCACCGCGACCAGGTCGGCGGCCCGGAACAGGTCGACGAGTTGATCGCGCGACTGCGGCGGTAGGAACGTCACGCGGTCGGCGACGCCCAGTTCGTCGGCCAGCTGAATCAGCCCGCCAGGCGCGGCCAAGACGCTGCCCGACGGCCCACCGGCGACCACCACACGCACCCCTGGCAGTTTGGCCGCCGCACGCAGCAGCACATCGGGCGCCTTCAGCGGTTGGATGCGGCCGACGAACGCCAGCATCGGCTCTTCGGTGTCGAGCCCGAGCGCGACGCGGGCGGCGCGCTTGTCTCCCGGCGTGAACATCTCAAGGTCGACGCCGGGGTGCACAACGTCGATGCGGTCCGGGTCGGCGTGATGCAGCGAAACCAGTTGCTGCGCTTCATGTTCGGTGTTGACGATCAACCGGTCCGCCTCGTCGACCACCTGCTGTTCACCGACGGCGCGCAGCGGCGGTTCCGGTGAGTCACCATCGGCCAGCGCGGCATTCTTCACCGCGGCTAACGTGTGCGCGGTGTGCACAAGCGGCACCGCCCATCGGTCCCGCGCCAGCCAGCCGACCTGCCCCGACAGCCAGTAGTGCGAATGCACGATGTCGTAGTAGCCGGGCTCATGCGTGGCTTCGGCGCGCAGCACACCCGCCGTGAAGGCGCACAGCTGAGTGGGTAGGTCGTACTTGTCGAGGCCCTCGAACGGCCCGGCCACCACGTTGCGCACCAGCACGCCGGGTGCGACCTGGACGACGGGCTGAGCCGTCGACGACGTCGCGCGGGTGAAAATCTCCACCTCGACCCCCCGGCGGGCCATCTGCAGCGCGCTCTGCAGCACGTAGACGTTCATGCCGCCTGCGTCGCCCGTCCCCGGCTGGGCCAGCGGTGACGTGTGCACTGACAGCACGGCGACGCGGTGTGGCAGGTCTGTTGCTAGGCGCACACAGACATGTCTACACCGAACTCAGGTCTGCACTAAAAGCGGCGGAGAGCCGTTAGGCAGAGACTTCCGGGCGGCGGCTCTGCGCGCGCCGCATCGCCCCGATCGGGTCCGAGTAGAGCCCACCGAGGGAAACCACCCCCGCGCCCGCTTCCTGCACCCGGTTGCCGAACGCGGTGACTCTGATGTTGCGGGCAGGTAGCACCGATCGCTCGGCGTAGGCGGCCTCGACGAGACTCATGCCTTCGGGGTACTCGGTGAACGCCTGGCCGCCGACCACCAGATCGTCGGGGTTGAGCATGTCGCGCAGCAGCGCGACCGCTTCGCCGAGCACCCGCGCGCGCTCGGCAAGCAGCGCATGAGCCTGCTGGT
>JAVXWV010000609.1:0-3019 GCA_032230775.1 Mycobacterium sp.
ATACGCCGACGCGTATGTGCCCAAACACACCGATGCGCCCGACTCCCTGGAAAACGCGCTGCGGAATGCGCCACCAGGGGCAACGATCGACGGTGCCGTCTACTGGCAGGTCTATCGCGCCCTGGTCACCAACGTGGTGCTGCTCAACCCGCAGACCGGCCAGCACCTGGCCCAGTGGAACATTTGGCAGCCGGGAGCGCCGCTACCGTAGAGCGGTGGCCATTGTCGTCGCCGCGGCCAACGAGGCCGACCTGCCCGAGCTTGCCGACGTCGCCGCGCGCACGTTTCCGTTGGCCTGTCCCCCATCGGTGACAGCGGAGAACATCGCCGCGTTCATCGACGAGAACCTGTCGCAGGCGCGGTTCCGCGACTACCTGGCCGATCCCGATCGCGCGGGGCTGGCCGCGCGCGACGACGGTCGTATCGTGGGCTATGTCATGCTGATTCGCGGCGTACCCGACGACGACGATGTGCAAAAGGCCGTGACGCTGCGCCCCGCCGTCGAGTTGTCGAAGATATACGTGCTTCCCGACTGCCACGGAGCGGGCGTCTCTGGGGCGCTGATGAACGCGGCGCTGACGGAGGCCGGGAATCTTGTCGCCAAGTCCGTGTGGCTGGGTGTCAATCAGCACAACCAACGCGCGCAACGCTTTTACGCCAAGCACGGCTTTAGCATCAACGGCACCAAGACCTTTCGGCTCGGCGCGGGTATCGAGAACGACTACGTGATGGTGCGCCCGGTCTGACCTGCCGCGGTCAGCGCCAGCAACCGCGACGTGGCCCGCAGGTATTTCTTCCGGAAGCCACCCGCCAGCATCTCGTCGGAAAAGATGGTGTCCAGCTTCGTGCCCGAGGCCACCACCGGGATGCCCGCGTCATACAGCCGGTCTGTCAACGACACCAGCCGTAGCGCGACATTCTGATCGTCGATCGGATGCACGCCGGTGATGAACACGCCCGTGACACCCTCGATTAGCGTCAGATAGCGCGACGGATGCATGGTCGCCAGGTGCGCGCACAACGCGTCGAAGTCGTCCAGCGTCGCGCCGGGAACCTCGGCCGCGCGTGTCGCGACCTCCTCATCGGTCAACGGTTCGGGCGCAGGAGGAAGGTCGCGGTGCCGGTAATCCGGCCCGTCGATTCGCACCGAGGTGAAAATGCTTGCCAGCGTGCTGATTTCGCGCATGAAATCCTGCACGGCGAAGCGACCCTCACCGAGCTGCTCTGGCAGCGTGTTCGACGTCGCCGCCACCGACACCCCGCGCGCGACCAGTTCGGACAGCAGCCGCGAGATCAGTGTCGTGTTGCCAGGATCGTCCAACTCGAACTCGTCGATGCACACCACGACGTAATCGGCGAGCAGTTCGATGCACTCGATGAAGCCGAACACCCCGGCCAACTGGGTCAGCTCGCCAAACGTGGCGAACGCCCTCGGCTCGGGAACGGCAAAGAACGACGACGCGAGCAGGTGCGTCTTGCCGACTCCGAATCCGCCGTCGAGATAGATGCCGATACCGGGCAGCACCTCGCGCCTTCCGAACATCTTCTTCTTGCCTGCCCGCCGCGCCACGGCCTGTTCGCAAAACTGCAGGCACGACTGCACGGCCGCCGCCTGCGACGGTTCGGCGGGGTCCGGCTTGTAGGTGTCGAAGCTGACGTTGGAAAAGGTCGGCGGTGGAATCAACTGCGCGATCAGCCGCTCCGGGGTGACGCTGGGGTGCCGATCGACCAGATGGGCGACACCGCCTGACCCGTTCATGCACGCACCATAGCGGCGTGCTGCAATTCTGCGTATGCCTGACGACGGTGCCGGGATCCAGCTCACAGTGGTTGACGCCACCGGAAGTCCGATCGACACAGCGGACGATGTCCGCCTAATCGACTTCTACACCTACCCCGAGGACCTGCGGGCGTGCTGGGTGCGCGGCAACATGATCGTCAGCCTCGACGGCGGGGCCACCGACGACGGCAAGGCAGGCGGGCTGGCAGGGAGGGGCGACCGCGCGGTGTTCTCGCTGATGCGCCATGCCGCCGACGTCATCCTGGTCGGCGCCTCCACCGTGCGTATCGAGAACTACTCCGGCGCCCAACTTCCCGTCGCCGCGCGCCAGGCGCGCCAGCGCCGAGGACAGGCCGAGGTCCCGCCGATTGCCGTCGTCACCCGATCCGGCGACCTCGATCCGAGCGCCCTATTGTTCACCCGCACCGAGGTACCCCCGCTGATCCTGACCAGCGCACGGACCGTCGAGGACACCCGCAGCAGGCTGGGCGCCGTCGCTGAGGTCATCGACGCGTCAGGGGCGGACCCGAACTCCGCCGACCCCGCGGTGATCCTGAGGGTTCTCGGCGAGCGCGGGCTGGTCCGCGTCCTCACCGAAGGCGGCCCGCTGTTCCTCGGCTCGCTGATCGAAAACGGGCTGATGGACGAGCTGTGCCTCACCGTTGCGCCGATCCTGGTCGGAGGAGCGTCCAAGCGGATCGTCACCGGCCTCGGCCACGTGCACACCAAGATGCGGCGCGCGCACCTACTCGCCGACGACGACGGGTACCTCTACACCCGCTACGTCCGGGCCGACTAGCAAGCGATCGGTACCGTGGTCGGCATGCGTCGGCGTCGTCAGCCCGCCAGGGCCCTGATCCTGGCAACCGCGTTGGTGTTCGTCGCCGCATGCGCACCCGGCCTAGCCGCCAACCCGCGCTACGTGACCGACTCCGGCGCAGGTCCTCAGGGTGCACCGCAGACCACCAAACCGCCGTCCGGTCCGCCGCCGATCGAGGCACCCAAGAACGACCTGTCCTGGCGGGACTGCACCTCGCGGGCGTTCAGCGACGCCGGCGTTCAGCCTGGCGCTGCTGCCCCCCTTGAAGCGGCTGCACACCCACCTGCGCTTCCTCCCGCAATGGCGGCACCCCGCGGTGCTCACCATGCTGCGCCTGTCGGGGTGGACGGTCGGCTACGTCATCGCCAACCAGATCGCGCTGCTCGTGGTGACGATCCTGGCCAACGGCACCGACGGCG
>JAVXWV010000668.1:0-4379 GCA_032230775.1 Mycobacterium sp.
CACGTCCATCGGCGCGTCGGGTGCGGTGATCGCCAACCGGCCCGAGGAGCCGATGTGCACATTCATCACCGTGTCGGTATCCACCAACGCCTCCCACAACGGCGTCCAATACTCGTCATGAAAACTGGGGTAGCCCATCGCGGCCGGGTTTTCGGTAAAGGTGAGGGCGTGCACCCCACGCGCGGCGTTGCGGCGCACCTCCTTGGCGCAGGCCTCGGCGTCCCAGATCACCGGCAACGTCATCGGGATGAACCGGGCCGGATAGGCCCCACACCACTCCTCGACATGCCAATCGTTGTAGGCCTGCACCAGTGACAGCGAAAACTCCGGATCCTCGGTGACGAACAACCGTCCGGCGAAGCCGCAGAAGGTCGGGAAACAGATCGACCCCAGGATGCCGCCTGCGTTCATGTCCTTGACCCGTTCGTCGACCTGCCAGCAGCCCGGCCGGATCTCATCCAGACCCTGGGGCTCCAGGCCGTACTCCTCCTTGGGCCGGCCCGCCACCGCGTTCAACGCGACGTTGGGGATCACCACATCACGGAACTGCCAGGTATCCGAACCATCAGGGTTGTGCACCAACCGCGGCGCCTCATCCAAATACTTCTTCTGGAGGTGGTTCTTGAACATGTCGGGCGGCTCAACGATGTGGTCGTCAACGCTGATCAGAATCATGTCCTCTTTGTTCACGCCCGTCTCCTTTCGACAGAGGTCCCCGGCGCCCATGAACCAGTACGGTTCTCTACGTGAGGAAACTATCTTCTCACCGTACGAGAATCGATGTCCGAAAGCCACCCTAGGGCCATCTGGCAGCGCTGTTGCATCGCGGAGGGCACCGCCGTGACCGGCGCTTCTGGCCCTTGACGTTGACCATTCGCGCAAAAGGTGGAAACCTATTAGCGAAATATGAGAATCTGATTCTCGCCAGGGAGAGGAGGACGCTGTGCGGGTGCCACCGCTTCCTGCGGACGAGTGGGACGACGCCGTCGACCACGCCCTTTCGGGCATGCTGCCCGCCGAGCGGCGAAACCCCGACGCGGCGGGCAACCTGCTGGCCACCCTCGTACGTCATCCCAAACTCACTCGCGCGTTTCTGCGGTTCAACAACCACCTGTTGTTCTCGTCGACCCTGCCACCGCGCCTGCGCGAACTGACTGTGTTGCGCGTCGCGCATCGGCACGGCTCCGAGTACGAGTGGCGCCACCACGTCCGCATGGGCAAGGAGGTCGGGCTCACCGACGAGGTGATCGACGGCATCCAGCGCGGTGAGGCGTCCGACGAGCTTGACCAGGCGATCCTGCATGCCGTCGACGAACTCCAGGACAAATCGGTCATCGCGGACGCGACATGGGCGGCGCTGTCTCAACACCTCGACGAGCGCCAGAGGATGGACCTCGTTTTCACGATCGGCTGCTATGGCGCACTTGCCATGGCTATCAACACCTTTGGCGTAGAGCCCGACCAGGAGAGGTAGAAGTGGCATTTTTCAAGAAGCCCGAGGCTGGCAGTTGGACCGAGAACTGGCCCGAACTGGGCACTGCGCCGGTCAACTACGAGGACTCCATCGACCCGGAGCACTACAAGGTGGAGCAGCAGGCGATCTTCAAGAAGACCTGGCTAAACATCGGCCGGGTGGAACGGCTGCCGAAGAAGGGCAGCTACTTCACGCGCGAGATGCCGTCCGTCGGCCCCGGTACATCGGTGATCATCGTCAAGGACAAGCAGGGCGTGGTCCGATGCTTCTACAACATGTGCCGCCACCGCGGAAACAAGTTGCTGTGGAACGACTTCCCCGGCGAGGAGGTGTCCGGCACCTGCCGCCAGTTCACCTGCAAGTACCACGCGTGGCGGTACAGCCTCGAAGGTGACCTGACGTTTGTTCAGCAGGAGGGTGAGTTCTTCGACCTCGACAAGAATGACTACGGGCTGGTGCCCGTGCGCTGCGACGTCTGGGAAGGCTTCATCTTCATCAACTTCGACAACGATGCCGCGCCGCTGACCGTGTATCTCGGCGATTTCGCGAAAGGCCTCGAAGGCTATCCGTTCCACGAGATGACAGAGCACTACAGCTATCGCTCAGAGATCAACGCCAACTGGAAGCTGTTCATCGACGCGTTCGTCGAGTTCTATCACGCACCGATCCTCCACATGAAGCAGGCGGAGAAGGAGGAAGCCGAGAAGCTGGCCAAGTTCGGCTTCGAGGCACTTGCGTACGACATCAAGGGCGACCACTCCATGGTGTCGTCCTGGGGCGGAATGTCCCCGCCCAAGGATCTCAACATGGTCAAGCCCATCGAGCGGATCCTGCACAGCGGCCTCTTCGGGCCGTGGGACCGCCCGGCCATCAAGGGCATCCTGCCAGAAGAGTTACCGCCCGCTATCAACCCGTCGCGCCAGAAGACCTGGGGCACTGACTCTTTCGAGTTCTTCCCCAACTTCACGCTGCTGTTCTGGGCGCCGGGCTGGTACCTCACGTATCACTACTGGCCAACAGCCGTCGACAAGCACATCTTCGAGGCCGACCTGTACTTTGTGCCGCCGAAGAACCTTCGTGAGCGGCTCTCCCAGGAACTCGCTGCGGTGACGTTCAAGGAGTACGCGTTTCAGGACGCCAACACCCTGGAGGCCACCCAGACGCAGATCGGCACTAGGGTCGTCACGGACTTCCCGCTGTGCGACCAGGAGATCCTGTTGCGTCATCTACACAAGACAGCGCACGACTATGTGAATGCGTACAAGGCCAACGGCAACGGTTCCGCCAACGGAAAGCACGCTGCCAAGAAGGATGGAGCGCATGTCTAAGTTGCCTGAAGAATTCGCCGACCTTGAGCGGTTCAGCGACTGGTGTCTGCCGACGGAAGAAGAGCGCTACTCGAAGCGGCTGAACTCGACGATGGCCGAGATGCAGGAGCTGTACGACGCAGGAATGGCTCGCCTCGAGGACATAATGGTCTATGTCGATGCCCGTTTCCCGCTCAAGGGGATGCCGGAGGACGCCAAGGCGCTGGTGCATCTGGGACAGTCGATCGTCATGGTGAGCTTTCCCGTCGAGGTGTGGAAGCAGCCGCGTGTGCTCGACAGCGGCGCCTCGTATATCCAACTCATCAAGGAGCCGGTGGTCTGAACGTGCTGACCCTCAAAGCAGCGGGTCTACTTGACGTCGAAGCCGGCAAGATCGTCCGGCCGGGGATCGTTCGTGTCGAAGATGACCGGATCGTCACCGTCGGCGGTGCCGACAATTCAGCGTCAGTTGGAGGCGAACCCGAAGGCGAGATCATCGATCTCGGGGACTCGATCCTCCTGCCCGGCCTGATGGATATGGAGGTCAACCTCCTGATGGGCGGGCGGGGCGAGAATCCCGGGCTATCCCAGGTGCAGGACGATCCCCCGACCCGAGTGTTGCGAGCCGTCGGCAATTCCCGCCGCACGCTGCGCGCGGGGTTCACGACCGTGCGCAACCTCGGATTGTTCGTCAAGACAGGCGGTTACCTGCTCGACGTCGCGCTCGGCAAGGCGATCGACGCCGGCTGGATCGAGGGCCCGCGGGTAGTACCCGCCGGGCACGCGATCACGCCAACCGGTGGGCATCTCGACCCGACGATGTTCGCCGCATTCATGCCGGGTGTGCTGGAACTGACCGTCGAGGAGGGCATCGCCAACGGTGTCGACGAGATCCGGAAGGCCGTGCGGTACCAGATCAAGCACGGCGCCCAGCTGATCAAGGTGTGTTGTTCCGGTGGCGTCATGTCGCTGACCGGAGAGGCGGGGGCACAACACTATTCGGACGAAGAGCTGGCCGCGATCGTCGACGAGGCGCACCGGCGGGGCCTCCGAGTCGCCGCGCATACGCACGGCGCAGAGGCGGTCAAGCATGCGGTGGCGGTCGGCATCGACTGCATCGAGCACGGCTTCCTGATCGACGACGAGGCCATCAAGATGCTCGTCGACAACGACCGCTTCCTGGTATCCACCCGGCGGCTGGCCGAAGCAATGGACGTTTCCAAAGCACCAAAAGAGCTGCAGGACAAGGCCGCCGAGATGTTCCCCAAGGCCCGGACGTCGATCAAGGCCGCCTACGAGGCCGGGGTGAAGATCGCCGTCGGCACCGACGCGCCCGCGATCCCGCACGGCAAGAACGCCGACGAACTCGTCACCCTTGTCGACTGGGGCATGCCGCCGGCCGCGGTGCTGCGCGCTGCGACGGTAGTGGCGGCCGATCTGATCAACAAACCCGATCTCGGCCGCATCGCAGAGGGCTATCTCGCGGACATTATCGCCGTTCCTGGCGATCCGCTGATGGACATCAGCGTTACAAAGGACGTGAATTTTGTAATGAAGGGAGGTAAGGTCTTCCGAAATGACCAAGCCAACGAGAACTG
>JAVXWV010000669.1:0-2705 GCA_032230775.1 Mycobacterium sp.
GCCTTCTTCGGCGAACGAGTACGACCCTCCTTCTGACCCCACGGCGAGACCGGGTGGCGGCCACCGGAGGTCTTACCCTCACCACCACCGTGCGGGTGGTCGACCGGGTTCATGGCCACACCACGCACGGTCGGGCGAACGCCCTTCCAGCGCATACGGCCGGCCTTGCCCCAGTTGATGTTCGACTGCTCGGCGTTGCCGACCTCGCCAATCGTGGCGCGGCAGCGGGCGTCGACCAGGCGAACCTCGCCGGAGGGCATCCGGAGCTGCGCCATGCCGCCGTCCTTGGCCACCAGCTGGACGCTGGTGCCGGCGGAGCGGGCGATCTTCGCGCCGCCGCCGGGCCTGAGCTCGATGGCGTGGATCACGGTACCGGCCGGGATATTGCGCAGCGGCAGGTTGTTACCCGGCTTGATGTCGGCGTTGGCGCCGGACTCCACGATGTCGCCCTGCGAAAGCCCCTGCGGCGCAATGATGTAGCGCTTCTCGCCGTCGAGGAAGTGCAGCAGTGCAATGTTCGCGGTGCGGTTGGGGTCGTACTCGATCTGCGCGACCTTGGCGTTGACGCCGTCCTTGTCGTTGCGACGGAAGTCGATCACGCGGTACGCACGCTTGTGGCCACCGCCCTTGTGCCGGGTGGTGATGCGACCATGCGCGTTACGACCGCCCTTGCCGTGCAGCGGGCGAACCAGCGACTTCTCCGGATGCGAGCGAGTGATCTCGGCGAAATCGGAGACGCTGGCACCGCGGCGACCGGGGGTCGTCGGCTTGTACTTGCGAATTCCCATGATTCTCTAGGTCTCTCTGCTTCCCGCCGGCTAGGCCGGCGCTCCGAACAGGTCGATGGGCTTGCTGCCCGCGGCCAGCGTCACGATGGCGCGCTTGGTGTCTTTGCGCTTACCGAAACCGGCGCGGGTGCGCTTGCGCTTGCCCTGCCGATTGAGGGTGTTGACCGAGTCGACCTTGACCTTGAAGATCTTCTCGATCGCGATCTTGATCTGCGCCTTGTTCGAGTCGGGGTGCACGACGAACGTGTACACGTTGTCCTCGATCAGCCCGTACGACTTCTCCGAGATGACCGGGGCCAGGATGATGTCGCGGGGGTCAGTGACCGTTGCCATCAGGCCGAAACCTCCTCGTCAGTCTTCGAATTGGCTGTGTTTGCCGCGACATAGGCGTTCAAGGCTTCCACGCTGAACACCACGTCGTCGGCCTTGAGCACGTCGTACGTGTTGAGCTGGTCGGGCGAAAGCACATGCACACCAGGCAGATTGCGCACGGACAGCGCGCCGGCCTCGTCGCTGCGGCCGATCACGACCAGCACGTTCTTGTGCTCGCTTATCGTGGCGAGGAACGCCTTGGCGCTCTTGGTCGACGGGGTCTGACCCTCAACCAGCTCGGTGACCGCATGGATGCGGCCGTTGCGCGCCCGGTCCGAAAGCGCCCCGCGCAGGGCGGCGACGATCATCTTCTTCGGGGTGCGTTGGCTGTAGTCGCGCGGCTTGGGACCGTGCACGACACCACCGCCGGTGAACTGCGGGGCACGTGTCGAGCCCTGACGGGCGCGGCCGGTGCCCTTCTGCCGGTACGGCTTCTTGCCGCCGCCGCGAACCTCACCGCGGGTCTTCGTCGAGTGCGTGCCCTGGCGGCCTGCCGCCTGCTGGGCGGTCACCACCTGATGCATGAGCGCGATGTTGGCCTCGACGTCGAACAGCTCGGCGGGAAGCTCGACGGAGCCGTCCTTCTTACCGCCCGGGGTGTGGACGTCGATCTTGAGAGTGTTGGCAGCCATTTTTACTTCTCGCCTCGCTTGATTGCGCTGCGGACCGTCACCAGTCCACCGTTGCGTCCGGGGATGGCGCCCTTGATCAGCAGCACACCGTTTTCGGCATCCACCTTGTGCACGACCAGGTTCTGCGTCGTCACGCGGTCGCTGCCCATCCGGCCCGACATGCGTGTGCCCTTGAACACCCGGCCCGGGGTGGCGCAGCCACCGATGGATCCGGGACGACGGTGCACCGCCTGGGCGCCGTGGCTGGCGCCCTGCCCCTTGAAGCCATGGCGCTTCATGGTGCCTGCGAAGCCCTTGCCCTTGGAGGTGCCGGTCACGTCGACGAAGGTGCCGTCGGTGAAGATTTCGGCGGTCAACTCCTGGCCGACCTCGTACTCGGCGGCAGCGGCCTCGTCGTCGAGCCGGAACTCGGCGATATGACGGCGCGGGTTAACACCCGCCGCGGCGTACTGCCCGGTCAGGGGCTTGTTCACCTTGCGGGGGCTGATCTCGCCGTATGCGAGTTGCACTGCGCTGTAGCCGTCGCGCTCCGGGGTACGGATCATCGTCACGACGTTGGGGCCGGCCTTGACGACCGTCACCGGCACGACCTTGTTGTTCTCGTCGAACACCTGCGTCATGCCCAGCTTGGTGCCCAGAATGCTCTTTCTAGCCATTTCTCTTGGGATCTCCTACTGGGATGACTATTGGATATTGACGTCGACACTTGCCGGCAGATCGATGCGCATCAGGGCGTCAACGGTCTTCGGCGTCGGGTCGAGGATGTCGATCAGTCGCTTGTGCGTACGCATCTCGAAGTGCTCCCGCGAGTCCTTGTACTTATGCGGGGACCGGATGACGCAGTACACGTTCTTCTCAGTCGGCAGCGGCACAGGACCAACCACGCTGGCGCCGGTACGGGTGACCGTTTCCA
>JAVXWV010000688.1:0-8336 GCA_032230775.1 Mycobacterium sp.
ACGTCAACCTCGAGTTCGTCTCCGCCAAACCGACCGGCCCCATCCACAACGGCGGCACCCGCTGGGCCGCAGACGGCGACGCCCTCGGCCCCCAACTGACAACCCAGGGCGCCCATGTCGTCCGAGAGGACTACTTCAACGACCACGGCACCCAGATCGATCGCTTCTCCAACTCCCTGATCGCTGCCGCCAAGGGCGAACCCACGCCTGACGACGGCTACGCGGGCGACTACATCAAGGACATCGCCGCCCAGGTGCTCGCCAAGGAGCCTGACGCGCTGAGCCTGCCCGACGACGAGATGCGCGAGACGTTCCGCGCCATCGGCGTCGACCTGATGTTCACCCACATCAAGCAGTCGCTGCACGACTTCGGCACCGACTTCGACGTTTACACCCACGAAGACTCGATGCACAGCTCCGGCCGGGTCGAGCAGGCCATCGCCAAACTTCGCAAAGCGGGCAGCATTTACGAGAAGGACGGCGCAGTCTGGCTGCGTACCACCGACTTTGGCGACGACAAGGACCGCGTCGTCATCAAGAGCGACGGCCAACCAGCATACGTGGCCGCCGACATCGCCTACTACCTCGACAAGCGCCAGCGCGGATTCGACCTGTGCATCTACATGCTCGGCGCCGACCACCACGGCTACATCGCCCGACTCAAGGGAGTCGCCGCCGCCCTCGGTGAGGATCCCGCCACCGTCGAGGTGCTGATCGGGCAGATGGTCAACCTGGTGCGCGACGGCCAGCCGGTCCGGATGAGCAAGCGCGCAGGCACCGTCATCACCCTCGACGACCTCGTCGAGGCCATCGGCGTCGACGCTGCCCGGTACTCCCTGATCCGGTCCTCCGTCGACAGTCCCATCGACATCGATCTGGCGTTGTGGTCGTCGGCGTCCAACGAAAACCCGGTCTATTACGTGCAATACGCGCACGCCCGCCTCGCTGCGCTGGCCCGCAACGCCGCCGAGTTAGGCCTGATCCCCAGCACGGAGCACCTCGAGCTGCTCACGCACGAGAAGGAAGGCACGCTGATTCGCAACCTCGGCGAGTTTCCACGTGTGCTGAAAACTGCTGCGGCCCTACGCGAACCGCACCGCGTCTCCCGCTACTTGGAGGATCTGGCCGGCGACTATCACCGGTTCTACGACTCCTGCCGAGTGCTGCCCCAAGGCGATGAGGCGCCGAACGAACTGCACACCGCGCGACTGGCGCTGTGCCAAGCCACCCGCCAGGTTATTGCCAACGGCCTGGCCATCCTCGGTGTCACCGCTCCGGAGCGCATGTGAATGCTCATCCCGCCGGGCCCAGGCACGCTGAAGAGATCCACCACGGCGGCGCCCCGCCCCGGCCGCAGTCCCCGGCCGACATGCTCAAGCTCGCACCGAATGTGTGGCCGCACAACGCCGTCCGCGGCGACGACGGCGTTGTCTCGATCGCAGGCGTGGCCGTCACCGAAATCTCCGCCGAGTTCGGCACCCCGGTATTTGTGATCGACGAGGACGACTTCCGGTCGCGCTGCCGCGAGATCGCTGCTGCGTTCGGCGGCGGCGAATACGTCCGCTACGCCGCAAAGGCGTTCCTGTGCACCGAGGTCGCGCGGTGGATCAATGAAGAGGGTCTGTCGCTCGACGTCGCCAGCGGCGGTGAGCTAGCCGTTGCCCTGCATGCCGGCTTTCCTGCCGAGCGAATCGCTCTCCACGGCAACAATAAGTCCGTCGAAGAGCTGACCATGGCCGTCAAGGCCGGTGTCGGTCACGTCGTCCTGGACTCGATGATCGAGATCGACCGACTCGACGAGATCGCCGGTGCCGCCGGCGTTGTCCAGGATGTTCTCGTTCGGGTCACCGTCGGCGTGGAAGCCCACACCCACGAGTTCATCTCCACCGCGCACGAGGACCAGAAGTTCGGTCTGTCGTTGGTCAGCGGCGCGGCGATGGACGCGGTGCGGCGGGTCTTCGCGACCGACCACCTGCGTCTGGTCGGACTGCACAGCCATATCGGGTCCCAGATCTTCGATGTCGCTGGCTTCGAGTTGGCCGCCCACCGCGTGATCGGCCTGCTTCACGACGTCGTCGCGGAGTTCGGTGTCGACAAGACAAGCCAACTCGAGACGGTCGACCTCGGCGGTGGACTCGGCATTTCGTATCTGCCGCAGGACGATCCGCCGCCGGTCAAGGACCTCGCCGCCAAGCTCGGCGCCATCGTTCGCAACGAATCCGCCGCGGTCGGCCTACCCACGCCCCGCCTCGTGGTCGAACCCGGCCGCGCCATTGCCGGCCCCGGCACCATCACCCTGTACCAGGTCGGCACCGTCAAGGATGTCGCCGTAAGCACGACCGCCCACCGCCGCTATGTCAGCGTCGACGGCGGGATGAGCGACAACATCCGCACGTCACTGTACGGCGCCGAGTATGACGTCCGTTTGATTTCCCGTAACAGCGATGCCCCGCCCGCGCTTTCGCGAGTCGTTGGAAAGCATTGTGAGAGCGGCGATATCGTCGTGCGCGACGCGTGGATTTCCGACGACATCAAGCCCGGCGACCTGCTTGGCGTCGCGGCCACCGGCGCGTACTGCTATTCCATGTCGAGCCGTTACAACCTGATCGGTCGCCCAGCTGTGGTCGCCGTACGCGACGGGCGGGCTCGCCTGATCCTGCGCAGGGAGACGGTCGACGATCTATTGAGTCTGGAAATGAGGTAAGCGATGAGTGAAAAGCCGATCGGTGTAGCTGTGCTGGGGCTGGGCAACGTGGGAAGTCAAGTGGTCCGCATCATCGAGGAGAGCGCCAGCGACCTGACCGCCCGCATCGGGGCGCCGCTGGTGCTGCGCGGTATCGGGGTTCGCCGCGTGGCCGACGACCGTGGCGTGCCGATCGGGCTGCTCACCGACAACGTCGAAGAGCTGGTGTCCCGCGACGACGTCGACATCGTCGTCGAACTGATGGGGCCGGTCGAACCCGCGCGCAAGGCCATCCTCGCCGCGCTGGAACAGGGCAAATCCGTCGTCACCGCCAACAAGGCGTTGATGGCGGTGTCCACCGGCGAGTTGGCGCAGGCCGCGGAAAGCGCCCATGTCGACCTTTACTTCGAAGCCGCCGTGGCAGGCGCCATCCCGGTCATCCGGCCGCTCACTCAATCGCTCGCCGGAGACACCGTGTGTCGGGTGGCCGGGATCGTCAACGGCACCACCAACTACATCCTCTCGGAGATGGACAGCACCGGCGCCGAATACGCCGCTGCCCTCGCCGACGCGAGCGCTCTCGGATACGCCGAAGCCGACCCGACCGCCGACGTCGAGGGTTACGACGCCGCCGCCAAGGCCGCGATTCTGGCGTCGATCGCGTTCCACACCCGCGTTACCGCCGACGATGTCTACCGCGAGGGCATCACCAAGGTCACACCGGAGGACTTCGCGTCGGCGCGCGCACTGGGCTGCACGATCAAGCTGCTAGCAATCTGTGAACGACTCGTCAACGATGAAGGACAGCAACGAGTTTCGGCCCGGGTCTATCCGGCGCTGGTGCCGCTGGATCATCCGCTGGCCACGGTCAACGGCGCGTTCAACGCGGTCGTCGTGGAGGCCGAGGCCGCGGGCAGGTTGATGTTCTACGGACAAGGCGCCGGTGGTGCGCCGACTGCCTCGGCGGTAATGGGCGACGTGGTGATGGCCGCACGCAACCGCGTGCAAGGTGGCCGCGGCCCGCGGGAGTCGAAGTACGCCCAGTTGCCGATCTCGCCGATCGGGTTCATCCTCACCCGCTATTACGTCAACATGAACGTCGCCGACCTGCCGGGCGTGTTATCTGCTGTCGCAGCCGAATTCGGCAAGCGAGAGGTCAGCATCGCCGAGGTGCGCCAGGAAGGCATGGTCGACGAGGGTGGGCAGCGGTGCGGTGCGCGCATCGTCGTCGTCACCCATCAGGCCACCGACGCCGCATTGTCGGAAACCGTCGCCGCGCTGGCCGACCTCGATGTCGTGCAGAGTGTCAACAGCGTGCTTCGGCTGGAGGGAAGCGAATGAGCAGCGATGAGCCGCTTGCGCGAAGAGCAGTGAGCACAGCACCGCGCACTGCTGTTCACCAGCCGTGGCCCGGCCTGATCGCCGCCTACCACGACCGGCTTCCTGTCGAGGACGACTGGACGGCCATCACCCTGTTGGAGGGTGGCACCCCGCTGATTGCAGCGCCACGGTTGTCCGAATACACCGGCTGCACAGTGCATCTCAAGGTCGAGGGGCTCAACCCGACGGGCTCGTTCAAGGACCGGGGCATGACGATGGCCGTCACCGAAGCGGTGGCCCGCGGCCAGAAGGCCGTGCTGTGCGCGTCGACGGGCAACACGTCGGCATCGGCAGCGGCGTATGCGGCGCGCGCCGGGATCACCTGCGCGGTGCTGATCCCTCAAGGCAAGATCGCGATGGGCAAGCTCGCACAAGCGGTAATGCACGGCGCGCAGATCATCCAGATCGACGGCAATTTCGACGACTGCCTGGAACTGGCCCGCAAGCTCACCGCTGAGTTCCCGACCATCTCGCTGGTCAACTCCGTCAACCCGTATCGCATCGAAGGGCAGAAGACCGCGGCGTTCGAGATCGTCGACGCACTCGGCACGGCGCCCGATGTGCACGCCCTGCCGGTCGGCAACGCGGGCAACATCACCGCCTATTGGAAGGGCTATACCGAATACCACCGCGACGGCCTCTCGGACCGATTGCCCCGCATGCTGGGCACCCAGGCCGCCGGCGCCGCGCCGCTTGTGCTCGGTGAGCCGGTGAGCGAGCCCGAGACCATCGCCACCGCGATACGGATCGGCTCCCCGGCGTCATGGACCTCGGCGGTGGAGGCTCAGCAGCAGTCCAAGGGCCGATTCGTTGCCGCCACCGACGAGGAGATCCTTGCCGCGTATCACCTGGTAGCGCGGACCGAGGGCGTCTTCGTCGAGCCCGCGTCGGCCGCCAGCATCGCCGGCCTGCTGAAGTCGATCGAGGACGGCTGGGTGGCGAGGGGTTCGACAGTGGTGTGCACCGTGACCGGCAACGGGCTCAAGGATCCCGACACCGCGCTGAAGGGCATGCCCACCGTCACTGCGCTGCCGGTTGACCCTGTGGCGGTTGTCGCGAAACTGGGGTTGGTCTAGCGAGTGATGCAGACGCTTCCGGTCGGTCTGACGGCCACCGCTGTTGTGGCGGCCTCGAGTGCCAATCTCGGGCCCGGGTTCGACAGTCTGGGCCTGGCGTTGAGCCTCTACGACGAAATAGTGGTGGAAACAACCGAATCCGGCCTCACCGTTCAGGTGGAGGGAGAAGGCGCCGGCCAGGTTCCGCTTGACTCGACGCACTTGGTGGTGCGCGCGATCGAGCACGGGCTGCAGGCGACTGGTGTCACTGCAGCCGGCCTGAACGTGCTCTGCCGCAACGAGATACCGCACTCCCGTGGACTGGGATCGTCGGCGTCGGCGGTCGTCGGCGGGCTCGCTGCCGTCAACGGTCTTGTGACGCAAATAGGTTCGGCACCGCTTGCCGAAACCGAATTGATCCAGCTTTCGAGCGAGTTCGAGGGACATCCCGACAATGCGTCAGCCGCCGTCCTTGGCGGAGCGGTGGTGTCGTGGACCGAACATGAGGGCGTACTGCCACGCTATGCCGCCGCGCCACTGCGGCTGCACCCCGACATCAATCTGTTTCCCGCAATTCCCGAGGAGCGCTCGTCGACAGCAGAAACGAGGGTGTTGCTTCCCGACCAGATCAGCCACATCGACGCCCGGTTCAACGTCAGCCGCGCCGCACTGCTCGTCGTCGCGCTGACCGAGCGGCCCGATCTGCTGATGGATGCGACGGAGGACCTCCTGCACCAGCCGCAGCGCGCAGCCGCCATGCCTGCATCGGCGGAATACCTGCGCATACTCCGGCGTTGTGGAGTTGCAGCGGTGTTGTCCGGGGCTGGACCTGCGGTCATTGCCCTGAGTTCGGCTCCGGAACTGCCCCCAGAGGCGTTGGAATACGGCGCCGCTAATGGATTCACTGTCAGCAAGATGGCTGTTGGTGAGGGCGTCCGATGGACGTCGGGCGTGGTGGTGCGGAGTTGACTTGCCGGGTAACACGAGTCACACGCGAATCAGGGATTTTCTTGCTTCCGGCTCCGAAGCGGGTTATCCTCGCTCTCGTCCAGCAATCGCAGCGTCTGTGCCTGCGCCGACACTAGGACGACCACCAATTCTTCTTGTGGATGACGGTTTGCCGCATACCGGTGAATCCCTTCGCAGTCAGCCATTCAGCTGATCGCAACGGACCCCCGCGTGAATTGACACAGCGAGGGATAGAAAGGAAATCCGTGACTGAAACGGACCTCATCACGGCCGGTGGCAGCAGCGACAACGCAGAGCTGCCGAATACCGTGAACTCAGACATTTCAACCCCCGCGGAAACGGACGCGCCAGTCGCGACGCCCGCCGCGGAAACCGCACCGACGGCCGATGTCGCCTCGGGCGATCGCCCTGCCTCTCTTTCGACCATGGTGCTGCCCGAACTGCGCGCGCTTGCCAAGGAGATCGGCGTCGAGGGTGCCTCCGGAATGCGCAAGGGCGAACTGGTCGCCGCCATCCGTGAGCGCCGCGGCGACTCCAACGGCCGTGCCGCTGGGCCGGCCACCGGCACCAACTCGACGCTCCCGCCTGCCGCTGCGGAGGCTTCGGCTGCCGATACCGCGAGCGAACCCGCCTCCGATGGGCGGGGCTCGGACGAGGCGAGCAACGAGCAGCCCCGGCAGCGACGCGAGCGTCGCGGCGCCGCCCGTGAGGCAGGCGCGGCCGGCGGTGAGCAGAACAAGCCGGACGACGACCAGCAGAACAAGGCCGACGCCCAGGGCGATCAAGCTCCAAAGCGCGACACCAAGCCCGACCGCGGCGATCAACAGCAAGGCGATCAGCAGGGTGGCCAGAATCGTGGCGGCGGCCAGAACCAGAACCGCGGTGGCGGCAACGCCGGTGGCGGCGACGCTGGCGATGACGACGACCGCGGCGGCCGCAGGGGCCGCCGGTTCCGTGACCGCAGGCGCCGCGGCGAGCGTGGCGGCGAAGGCGGCGGCGGTGGCGATCGCGATACCGAACTGCGTGAGGACGACGTCGTTCAGCCCGTCGCGGGCATCCTCGACGTGCTCGACAACTACGCGTTCGTCCGGACCTCCGGCTATCTGGCAGGCCCAAACGACGTCTACGTGTCGATGAACATGGTTCGCAAGAACGGCCTGCGCCGCGGCGACGCCATCACAGGTGCGGTCCGCGTGGCCAAGGACGGCGAGCAGCCCAACCAACGGCAGAAGTTCAACCCGCTGGTCCGCCTGGACACCGTCAACGGCGGGCCGGTCGAGGCGGCCAAGAACCGTCCCGACTTCAACAAGCTGACCCCGTTGTACCCGAATCAGCGGCTGCGCCTGGAGACCACGCCGGAGAAGCTGACCACCCGCGTGATCGACCTGATCATGCCGATCGGCAAGGGTCAGCGCGCGCTGATCGTCTCTCCGCCGAAGGCGGGCAAGACCACGATCATGCAGGACATCGCGAACGGCGTTGCCAAGAACAACCCGGAATGCCACCTGATGGTGGTGCTCGTCGACGAGCGACCTGAAGAGGTCACCGACATGCAGCGCTCGGTCAAGGGTGAGGTCATCGCCTCGACGTTCGACCGTCCGCCGTCAGACCACACCCAGGCCGCCGAACTTGCCATCGAGCGGGCCAAGCGCCTTGTCGAGCAGGGCAAGGACGTCATCGTGCTGCTCGACTCGATCACCCGTCTCGGCCGCGCGTACAACAACGCGTCACCAGCGTCGGGCCGCATCCTGTCCGGTGGTGTCGACTCGACCGCGCTGTATCCGCCCAAGCGGTTCCTCGGCGCGGCGCGCAACATCGAGGACGGCGGATCGCTGACCATCATCGCCACCGCGATGGTCGAGACCGGTTCAACCGGTGACACGGTGATCTTCGAGGAGTTCAAGGGCACCGGCAACGCCGAGCTCAAGCTCGACCGCAAGATCTCCGAGCGGCGCGTCTTCCCCGCGGTCGACGTGAACCCGTCGGGTACCCGCAAGGACGAGTTGTTGCTCGGCCCGGACGAGTTCTCCGTCGTGCACAAGCTGCGTCGGGTGCTGTCGGGCCTGGATTCGCATCAGGCCATCGATCTGCTGATGGCACAGCTGCGTAAGACGAAGACCAACTACGAGTTCCTGGTTCAGGTGTCCAAGAATGCGCCCGGTCCGGCGAACGACGAGTTCGCCTCCTAACCAGTGCAGACAACGGCCGCCTTGCCTGATGACAAGGCGGCCGTTGCTATTCGGATATCC
>JAVXWV010000788.1:0-4342 GCA_032230775.1 Mycobacterium sp.
CAAGCCTGTGCAACCGCGTGCGGGCCTCGTCGAGTACCCTGTCGATTCGACTCATCATCCCTCCGGCGCATCGGTGAGTTCGGTGCGCTTGCGGCGCAATGTCTTTCGTTCCGTCACCTCGTAGTACGACATCGCCGTCAATGGCGGCGAGTACGCGTGCACACTGAGCGTCGGAGCGACCGGAGCCGACAGATCCCGTTCGGGTGTCCACACGACGTCGTGCACCCAGCCCAGCGGGAAACCGGCCTGATCGCCGGCCCTAAGGCGTCGACGACGCAACGCCTCCCCGTCCCAACGCGTTTCGCGCAGGGCGCCGGACACCACAGTCAGCGCACCCAACGAGCCGCCGTGGTCGTGCAGTTCGGTCGAGCGATCAGGAACCCAGCTGATTAACCAGATATCGACCTCGTCGTCACCGTGCAGACGGGTGAACCAGCGGTCGCCGCTCGGGGGTCCACCGTCGGGCAGCAGGTGGTCGTAGCGGCCTGAGAGCACATCGTCGGCGTATCGGTCGGTGGCGTGCAGCAGGTCGGGCAGCCGCAGGCGGGTCGGCGCGGAAACGGCGGGCACGGAAGACGGCAACACAGCAGGGTGTGCGGAAACCATGTGGAACTCCAGGAATGACGAGGGACGGATCAGGGGGTCGGCACTTAGGCCTGACAACACTCCCGGA
Organism: Mycobacterium sp.; assembly: GCA_032230775.1. Classification (GTDB taxonomy): domain Bacteria; phylum Actinomycetota; class Actinomycetes; order Mycobacteriales; family Mycobacteriaceae; genus Mycobacterium. The sequence continues at coordinate 674 of JAVXWV010000788.1, forward strand.
ATCCGGTGCTCTCCATCACGGCCGCCAGTGTGGCATAGAGCGCCGTGCTGCGCATCCCACCCATGCCCCCTGACCTCGGCCTCACGCCGTCGGGCAAGGCGCTCGGTTCCGTTTCAGACGGTCGCGGCACCGAGGGGTAGTCGGCTCATCCGCGGGGCGGGCCTCTTAAGGAGGCCGACGTGTTGCATAGATTGGGCTGCATGCGCAGGTACCCCCAACGCGCCGCGCTGTTCGGTGCACTCTTGACGCTGACTCTCGTGGGCTGTTCGTCGAACGAGCAGAAGCCTTCGACGTCCCCTCCGACGACATCCACCAGTGAGCTGCCGCCCCTGCCCGCCGAACCGGCGCAGCCCGGTGCCGTCGGCGTCTCCCCTGGCGGCGTCACCACCCAGGTCGACGTGCCTTCTGACGCCACAGAATCGCAGTACGGGCAGGCCTGCCATGCCGCCAAGGTGTGGATGGACAGCCGGCAGACGGATCCGAAGACCCTCGTCGAGCCCTACCTCGCGGTGGTTCAGGCGCCCGACTTCAACGGGCCGGGGAACTTCAACACGCCCTGGGCCACCCTCACTCCCGCCCAGCAGGCCGGTGTCATCCTGGCGGTCAACGCCGCCGCCAACGGCGATTGCGAGTAGCGCAGGACTTTAAATCACGCATGCGAGAAATTGATTCCGCGGCGCAAGATGGCGGTATGGCAGGCAACCGTGTCGCACTCGCTCTCGGCAGCGGGGGCGCCCGCGGATATGCCCACATCGGCGTGATCGATGAACTACATACCCGCGGCTACGACATCGTCGGGATCGCCGGGTCGTCCATGGGCGCGCTCGTCGGCGGTCTGGAGGCCGCGGGCAAGCTCGACGAATTCGCCGACTGGGCGAAATCGTTGACGCAGCGGGCCGTGCTGCGGCTGCTGGACCCGGCCATCACCGCGGCCGGGGTGCTGCGCGCGGAGAAGATCCTGGATGCGGTTCGCGACATTCTCGGTGCGGTGACAATCGAAGAACTGCCGATCCCCTACACCGCTGTTTCTACCGACCTACTTTCAGGCAAATCCGTTTGGCTGCAACGCGGTCCGGTCGACGCGGCGATCCGGGCGTCCATCGCGATTCCGGGCGTGATCACACCGCACGTGTTCGACGGGCGCCTGCTCGCCGACGGCGGCATCCTCGACCCGTTGCCGATGGCGCCGATAGCCGCGGTCAACGCGGACCTCACCATCGCGGTCAGCCTCTCGGGCAGCGAGGCAGGCGGCCGCTATGAGCCCACCGAGACCGAGCCGTGGGCGACGACAGAATGGTTGACCCGGATGTGGCGCAGCACCACGGCGTTGTTCGAGTCCAGCCGCTCCGTCGCGCTTCCAGATGAGACGGCCAGCGAGGACGAGCTCGTCGATGCGTCCAAAGAGGACGTGGTGCCCAGGCTGGGCAGCTTCGAGGTGATGAACCGGACCATCGACATCGCGCAGGCGGCGCTGGCCCGTCACACCCTGGCTGCCTATCCCCCCGACGTGTTGATCGAGGTGCCGCGCACCGCATGCCGGAGCCTGGAGTTCTACCGGGCCGCCGAGGTCATCGATATCGGCCGCGAGCTGGCCGCTGCCGTGCTCAACGAGCTCGAAAAGCCAACGCCGGAAAGCTGATTCAGGCGCCGAGGAAGTCGGTGACCGCGGCGGCAATCCGCCTGCCCTGCTGGCGACCAGCCAGTGCGGACGGCTTGCGGCACGCGGGGTCGAGCGGGTTGGGTCCGAACGCTGCGATCGACTCGTCGTCGGCGAACACACCGAACGCCGACCCGCCGAACGCGTCGACCTCTTCGGCCGCGCCGCCGCCGAACGGCGACGGTGTCGACCGGCCCGACGGCACCAGCACCACGGCCACGTCGCAGTCGTCGGCCAGAGCCATGTTGACGCTGCTGCCTACGCCGCCGTCCATGTAGCGGTGCTCCCCTATCGTCACCGACGGCCACACAGCGGGCACAGCGCAACTGGCAGCTACCGCGTCGACCAAGCCGACGCCCGAGCTCCGATCGAACGCGACCAGCTCGCCCGTCGCGGTGTCGATCGCGGAGATCCGCAGCACCCGGTCCGGCCACTCGTGCGACGGCAGCCGCTGAGCGATCACGTTGCGGCGCACCGCTTCGGTGACCGTCTGTGTCGATAGCGCCACCACGCCGATCTTCTGGAGCTTCTCGGCCGTCGTCGTGTTGGGTGTCAGCATCGCGGCGACGAACAGCTCGGTGATCTCGTCGATGCCGACGTCCGGGTTGAGCTCCGTCGACGACGGGGCGGTCTGCCGGTCGAACAGGACGTCGAGCCCCAGCCCGCTGCCAAGTTGAGCGGCGACCGTCGACCCGGCCGACGTGCCGACCAGGACATCGAGATCCACCAGGGCCTTGGCTGTCTCGGGCGCCTGGTCGGCAATGCCCCGCAGAATGCCGGTTTCCCATCCGATGCCCGCAAGCCCTCCACCGGCCAGCACCAACGCTCGTTTCGTTGCCACGCCAGCGAGTGTGCCAGCCCGCCGTTAGTGTCCTCTCATGCGTACTCCCGTGGCGCTGGTCGGCGTCGTCACCGGCGCACTCATCTGGTTCGCACCCGCCGCGCTCGCCGAGCCGCCCGCGACGCCGGCGCCGATCATCCCGCCGCCGGTGCAGCCCGCCAATATCGGCGATCTGAAATTCGACGCGACGGACTACTACGACAGCGGTGCCTATCTGATCGACCTGGAGCTGGCCGCCGCCCCGGCGATCGCGTGGATCACCGAGGAGGCGCAACGCGTGAACCGGCCTGCGGTCGTATTCGACATCGACGAGACCGCGCTGTCCAACTGGGAAGCCATCAAGGCCAACGACTTTGGCCGCGTGTTCGACGGGCCGTGCGACCGGCTGCCAGAAGGGCCGTGCGGTTGGCGCGCCTGGGACCTTCGGGCGCAGTCGACGGTGATCCAGCCGACGATGGACATCTTCACCGCCGCCAGGGATCACGGAGCGGCGGTCTTCTTCATCACCGGACGCGACGAGACTCAGCGCGCGGCGACCGAACGCAACCTGCAGGCCGTCGGCTACACCGGCTACACGAAGTTGATCATGGAACCGCCTGGCGCCCATTATGTTTCGGCCGCGGACTTCAAGGCGCCGCAGCGTGCCCAGATCGAGGCGCGGGGCTACATCATCATCGCCAATGTCGGCGACCAGCCATCCGACCTCGACGGCGGATTTTCCGAGCGGACCTACCTGTTGCCCGACCCGTTCTATCGGATCCCCTGATCCGCCCTAACGGACACTTGGGCGGGAAAGTGCGAGACCATGCCGCCAAAACATCGATCTCGGCGACAATCGCGGCGCGCTAGCTCAAACCTGGCGCTGCCTTGCCGCTGATCAGTGGGAGGTCGAGATAGGTGGCGATGCCCGGCTCGGCCGCGCACACCGCGGGGATGGAGTTCACACAGTGCGCTGCGGTGCCGACGATGCCGTACTCCGGGCCCTCGCCGCCGATCTCGGATTGAAAGCCCTTGATCGACACAGTGATGTCCGGATTGCCGCGGACCTCCATCTCGTAGCGCTGCCCCTCGGGGCCGAATGTCCATGCGGGATCGAGGTTTTCCTCACCCATCAACCAGTTCACCGTCACCTGCACGACGGGCTCCCCGTCGACCAGCGCCTCCCAGTGGA